>NZ_JAHGAH010000062.1:0-16732 GCF_030248475.1 Vibrio sp. D173a | reverse complement strand
GAGGTTACTTGGGTATAAGTCAACGACAAGGGCTATGAGTAAACCACGTTCTCTTCGATGCCATTAACGAGTGATTGCGCACTTGACCAACGAAACACTTTCTCTAGCACTTCATTACCACCTGGCGTTTTCCAGTTTCGCTCTTGGCATTCTTGTCCACCAATGTGTTGATAAAACTCAACCGCAGGTTCGTTTTGGGAGACCACCTCAAGGTATAACCCACTGTCCTTAAAGTATTGCTGGTGCCATTCTGCTACAGCAAGAAGTAACTGTTTACCAATGCCTCTTCCGCGGTAGCTATCATCAACGTGTAATGCCTCAATAAAGCTACCACGCTCAAAGTCATGATTACCAAACACGCAAATGAAACCAAGAAGAAGTCCCCCCTCTTCTGCTAAAACAATGTGTTGGTTGAATGGCGGGTTGGTTAAGCGCGTTTGCCATATCAACAGCTTGTCGTCGATGGCTTCACTATCCAAGTACGCATCACTTAACACTCCGCGGTAATGACGCTTCCAGCTGTCCGCATGTAACTGCGCGATGCGTTCATAATCCTTATATTCCGCTAATCGTAATTCCATTACGTATTCCTATGTTCTTTTATTGCTTCTCTAACGAGCTTTGGCATTTTCCACCTCATTAACTACATATTATTGGCAGATTTTACAAATCTATAGCCACAGCTCATTGATTAATACTACTCATTATCCGTTTAAAAGCAAAATATCCCACCGACAACCGCTGTTTATTGCGAGCTTGCCCTTAACGATAGAACTGTCACAACTCGAAACAAAGTCATCTAACTTTAGTTTGACTTACACGTGTACGCTGATATTCTGGCGTACAGTTGTTAGCTCAAAGTTAGGGACACACCGTGACGCATAATAAACCGCCTCTTATCTGGCTGAATATATTGATATTTTCTGCCAGCTTTATACTGACCTTCGTTGTATTGCCTTGGTATGCATACCATTACGGATTAGGTTGGGAACATTTGATCTGGGGCATTCTCGCCTTTAGCTTTACCAATCTCTCCATTACCGCGGGTTATCACCGCCTATGGAGCCACAAACCTACGAAGCTCACCCAGTTTTACGATTCATCTTTGCCATTGGTGGTGCCTTCTCTCTTCAAAACAGTGCGATGCATTGGTCCTCTGATCATCGAGTTCATCACAAACATGTCGACGATAACGACAAAGACCCGTATTCAGCGAAACGCGGTTTTTGGTACTCGCATATTGGTTGGATGCTTCGTGATTACAACCAATCAAGAGAGAACGAGTACACGAACTGTCGCGATTTGAAGCGAGACAAAATCGTTGCATGGCAGCACAAGTATTACGTTCCTTTAGCTATTGTGACTAATATCGGCTTTCCTCTTTTACTGGGTCTTATCTATGGTGATATCTGGGGAATGTTCCTGATCGTTGGTGCTGCTCGCCTGTTTTTGAGCCATCACACGACTTTCTTTATCAATTCATTGGCACATGTTTGGGGTAAACAAACCTTCACCGATAAAAACACTGCTCGTGACAATGGCATTTTGGCATTCTTTACCTTTGGTGAGGGCTACCACAACTTCCATCACATCTTTGAGAATGATTACCGTAATGGCGTTTACTGGTGGCACTACGATCCAACCAAATGGCTGATCAAGTCCTGTTCTTGGTTGGGCTTAACAACGAAGCTTCGTACGACGTCAACGTTTCGCATAGAAAAAGCACGCGCGACGCAGTTATTGAAGAAAGCCAAAGAAAAACTAGAGAGTAAGCCAAACAGCCAGTCGATTCGTGATCAGCTTCAGAAGGAGTTCGACGCATTAGTGCATCATATGCAGGAATACTACGAAGTGCGCAAAGAAGTGCTCGGAGAGAAAACAGCGACAGTAGTGAAAAAATACGAGCGCTCGGTATCAAAGTTGAAGTACCAACAAATTAAAGAAGAATTTGAGCGTCAACAACGCAGTTGGAACCTTTTAGTACGTCGCTACGCCTAATCCGCGCTTCAATATAACGACGTTGAAATAACGACCTCAAAACAAAAGCTCCGATCATTCGGAGCTTTTTTGTACAATCAAGCCCCTTTAACGTGATCTAGCTCGAAGTATCACTTTTCCCACTTTTTAATCATTTCGTACGATTTTTATTCGATAAATTGTTCATATTTTCGTTTCATTAAAATCCGTAAAACCAGTACATAACACCTAAAAAACGTAATTTAAACAATATAATCCAAGGCAATTATTTATTAATCTATTATTTGTTTTAGATCATGCTAGCTCTAATTTAGTCTCGTGCCACAGGAAAGAATTCTGTAAATTCCCAGACATAAACTGAAACAGTTTCTTTCTTTTTTTCATAATATCTGGAGACAACCCTATGTTAGAGCTCTTAATTGGCTTGGTAGTGACCATTGCTGTGGGTTATTTCATTGTCAAAGGCTACAAAGCCGCTGGCGTGTTATTAACCGCGGGTATTAGTTTGCTTCTAATGACTGGCATCCTTGGCCATGACGTTCTGCCATCAAAAGTAACCTCAACGGGTAATATGGTGACGGACGCACTAGAGTACGTAAAATACATGCTTCAATACCGTGGCGGCGGCCTTGGTATGCAAATCATGCTACTTTGTGGCTTCGCGTCTTACATGACACACATCGGCGCAAACAATGTAGTAGTAAAACAGTTCTCTAAACCGCTTTCTTTCATCAAGTCTCCATACGTCCTTTTGATAGCGGCTTACATCGTGGCATGTTTGATGTCTCTTGCAGTGAGTTCAGCAACAGGTCTAGGCGTGCTATTGATGGCTACCCTATTCCCAATGATGACGGCAATGGGTATCTCTCGCCCTGCTGCGGTAGCAGTGTGTGCTTCACCTGCGGCAATCATCCTTTCGCCAACTTCTGGTGACGTGGTTATCGCGGCAGAAAAATCAGGCCTAGCACTTGACGTGTTCGCGGTTCAAACCGTACTGCCTGTTTCTATCTGTGCAATCATCGTAATGGCTGCAGCGGCTTTCTTCTGGAATAAATACCTAGATAAGAAAGACAACACGCCAATGGAAAAGATCGACGTATCTGAGATCAAAGCAGATGCGCCAGCGTTCTATGCTGTTCTTCCTTTTCTGCCAATCATCGGCGTATTCCTATTCAACGGTCGTACGATTCCTGGCCTGACTCTAGACATCTACACCATCGTGGTAGGTTCTATCTTCTTGGGTGCCGTGATTCACTATGTGGTGAACAAATTTGACGGTAAGAAGTCGCTTGAAGATCTTGATTCATGTTATGCAGGTATGGCAGATGCGTTCAAAGGCGTAGTAATGCTGTTGGTTGCGGCGGGTGTATTCGCACAAGGTCTAATGTCAATTGGTGCTATCGATAACCTACTTCATCTTGCAGACAATGCAGGTGCTGGCGGTGTTGCACTAATGCTTATCCTAACTGGCCTAACTGTTGCCGCTGCGATTGCGACAGGTTCTGGTAACGCTCCATTCTATGCGTTCGTAGAGCTTGCTCCTTCACTGGCTGCGAAGATGGGTTTAAACCCTGCGTTCCTAATCATCCCAATGCTACAAGCTTCTAACCTAGGCCGTACTATCTCGCCAGTATCTGGTGTAATCGTTGCGACTTCTGGTATGGCAAACATCAGCCCATTCGAAGTAGTGAAGCGTACATCAGTGCCCATTCTCGCAGGTCTGATTACTGTGATCATCGGTACTATGGTGCTTGTACCAATGACGGCATAAACTGCAGTTACATCGCGCAAATCAACAAAAGCTCGGCTTCTATGTCGAGCTTTTTTATCCATTCAATACACCTTATCGTCACCTATCCCCTCTCTTAATACTCCGCATTGAATACACAATGTGTCTCTTGGAAGTTCCAGAACCGCCGCTTACCGTGACGCTTTAACGGCACAAAGTAAAACGCCAGCTATGAACGCTGGCGTTTTTGTATTCGGCTATAAGTGACGCTGATTAAGCAGCTTTAAAGCGCTCTGGAATCTTGGTGATGCTTTGACGATAGCTGAACCATAGGTAGGTTACTGCTAGTGAGAAGAACAAGTAAGACAAAGCAAACACGATAGGAGAAGTAATCAGCTCTGCTGACATACCCCACATTACGCCGATCACTGTAATCGTCAATTTAGATAACATGCCACAGATCAGTAGGAACAAAGCAAGCTGTGGGAAACGCGAACTACGGAATGCGAAGAAGTAGCAGCTACCTACTGCAAGCGATGCAATAGAAAGACCTAGCATGAATGAATGGATGTGATCTGCTGATGCGACACCTGCAGAGACAGAAGCCATAAGTAATAGGAACAATTTCATAAGTCACCTCACTACGAGTAGAGAAAAGCATCCTTTCATTAATGAAAACTCATTTTGCGCCTTATTTTGCTTATCTATTTAGCAATTACAAGCACATTTTTTGCTCGCTTTATGTCCACCCTCCTCTTCGAAATTAAGTTATTACAAGTGGTTAACATTCTCTAATTTATAAACCCTTTAGATCCTGCACTTACAGAAAACAGTCGCTATTTTGGCCACTTTTGTTACAGAACATTAACACTAAAATATTTTGAAACTTTTTGCTTAAACTGTGAGCCAAACACTTAACTTCACGCTATCCATCTCGTTTCACTTAGGATCTCACTACCAAACCAACGATCCTTTACGTTAGATCAACATTTCCTTCATATATAAAACCATCCCATTACAAACATTTTTAATGTTTCAAATTACTTTTAGTCTTAGGGGTAAAAAGAGATTCCAATCACACATTTATTGGTTATAATCCGCGCTCATTACGTTATACGTTGAAAAACGCAAACTTATTTTGAGTAAACCCCATCTTTAAACCGACCCCTCTTTGCTATCCGCCAAGAGGTATTACTGAGAACAAAAATGAGCAAGATTGATAAAGCTATGCGCATCCTGCTAGCAGGATTCTGTATCAACCTTTGTCTTGGCATCCTGTATGCTTGGAGTGTATTCAACAAAGCACTAGTGACTGAGTCAGGCTGGAGCGCAGCAGAAGCATCTGCACCTTACGCGACTGCAACTATTACTTTCTCTATCTGTCTTCTTGTTGCAGGTATTCTTCAAGACCGTATGGGTCCACGTTTGATCCTTATCCTAGGTACTGTTCTAACAGGTCTAGGCATGATCGCGTCTGGTTTTGTTAACTCACCACTAATGCTGAACATCACTTTCGGTGTGATCACTGGTGCAGGTATCGGTTTTGGTTACGCGTGTCTTTCTCCTTCAGCAATGAAGTGGTTCCACTCATCTAAGAAAGGTATGGTTAACGGGATCATCGCAGCAGGTTTCGGTCTAGCAGCTATCTACCTAGCTCCTGTGACTTCTGCGCTGATCGACAGCATGGGCATCCAAACGAGCTTCCTAGTTCTTGGTGTTGGTATCCTTGCTATCGCTGTTCCTCTAGCAGCAACAATCAACAACCCACCAGCGGATTACACGCCAGCTGAACCTAAAGTAAAAGAAGGTCAAGCACCTAAGGTTGTGAAGAAGTCTGACGACCTAACTTGGAAAGCAATGCTTAAAACGCCACAGTTCTACTCTCTATGGATCATGTACGCGTTCGCAGCTTCTGTTGGTCTTATGATCATCGGTAACATCACAACTATCGCAAGCGTTCAAGCGAACCTACCAAACGCGGTTTACCTAGCGTCTATCCTTGCGGTATTTAACTCAGGCGGTCGTGTAGCAGCTGGTATGCTTGCAGACAAGATCGGTGGCGTACGTACTCTTCTTCTAGCGTTCGTTCTACAGGGCATCAACATGGTTCTGTTCGCAACATTCAAAACTGAGTTCACGCTAATCATCGGTACAGCAATCGCAGCAGTAGGTTACGGTACGCTTCTAGCAGTATTCCCTACTCTAACGGCTGAATTCTACGGTCTGAAGAACTACGGTACTAACTACGGCGTGCTTTACACAGCATGGGGTATCGGTGGTGCAATCGGTGCTGCTGTTGTTGGTTTCTCAATGACTAACGGTGACGGTTACACGCTTGCTTACACTATCTCAGCGGCAATGATGGCGGTATGTATCGTACTAGCGTTCATCACTAAGCCACTGACTGAAGCGAAAGTAGCGCAACTGAAAAACGCTTAATCGCCAGTTCAGGTCTATTTATCTTATAGATCTGCAGAAATTGATTCGAAAAAGGCTTAACCTATGGGTTAAGCCTTTTTTATTGTTAGTTGGTTATGGAAAACACCGTCTCACTCGCGCCAGATTACTATCTCGATAACTTCTTTAAGCTCACACAGCACGCTACCGAGTGGTACAGCGACTTACTTACCAAAGATGAACACCAATGGCTGTCCGCGTTTGGTAGCTTAAACAAACCCGCACAATGCCTTCTCGTACGTCTTTACGGCCGTAAAGGGTGTTGGTTTCGCAGCGACAAACTCAGCTATCAAGAAATCGAGAACATCCAGGCGGCTTTGGATGAATTGGCAGCTCATGATTTTGTCTCGCTCTCCCCAGACCTAACAACGCAAGAATTAGCAGCGAATCTACTGACCAAGCCAGAAATCGTCACGCTCTATCCTGAGCATCCTAAATCCCTCAAGAAAGAGGCGTTAGTGGCATGCTTGAGTGAAGAGCGTTTCGAGCTATTTGAGGCTCTGGATTTCACAGTGATTAAGCTTAACTCCGCACACATGATTGATGTTTTGTTGACGCTGTTTTTTGCGAATACCCATCAAGACCTTAGCCAATTCGTGCTCGACGATTTAGGCTTGCACCAATTCGAACAATACCAGTTAAGTAAAACGCGTCGATTCTTTGAGAGCAGAGAGCAAATCGATCGCCTTATTGAACTCAGCCAACTCTCCAACATTTATTGGCAATGCGACAGAAAACAAAAAGCGAACCTCAATATTCTTATCGAAGCAATTCCAGAACAGGTTGAACATCGCTACGTCGACCGTAAGCGCGAGCACCTGATTAACGACATTGCCCGTGATTACGAGCGCATAAACGAGCTTGAGATTGCAATTGCCTTGTTTGAGAAAACCGCACTCACCCCAAGCAGAGAACGTCGTGCTCGCATCTACGACAAGCTAGAGCAAAACGATTCATTTAGTGACATTGTCACTGAAATGCTCACTGACCCTATCGATGTCTCTGAATTTGAGGTGGCACAAAAGCTTGAACAACGCGTTAAACGTAAACAAGGATTGAAAGTCCCGAGAGCCACAAAGCCAAAATGCAGCGAATACCACATCGAATTAGATCTATCACATCAACGTGTTGAACTGGCAACCAAAGCGCATTTCGAAAGTTTAGGTTGGACCGTTTTCTATTCCGAGAATACCCTACTCAACAGCTTGTTAGGATTGACCTTGTGGGATGCGATTTTTGCACCGAGAGAAGGCGCATTCATCAACGCTTATCAACATCGACCGTTGGATTTGTATCACGCCGATTTTGCCGATAAAAGAAAGCAGCTTATCGACAATGCGCTTGAGCAAGTTCAACAAGGGAAGACGCAGGCGCTGATTGATACATACAGAGATAAAGTTGGGGTAAGTAATCCCTTCGTCAGTTGGGCGTATGTGAACGAAGAGCTGATTTCCCTAGCACTTGAACACATCCCTAATGACCTGTTGGTCGAACTGTTTAACGTGCAGTTAAGCGACCTAAAACTCTATCGAAACGGCATGCCGGATTTGATAGCTTTTAAAGATGGGAAGTTTGAGTGGATAGAAGTGAAAGGTCCAGGCGATAAACTCCAAGATAACCAATGGCGTTGGATCAAGGAGTTCAATCGCCTCGATGTGCCGTTCTCAGTCTGTTATGTAACAGCAATCTGATAATAGGAGAGGCAAAATCATCTTCGTTTTGCAGCTTGGTTTTCTTCTCCACCAATCTTTCATTTCGATTTTTAAATATGATTCTTCGATGAATCATAGTCTACGTTAGCGTCCTTTTAAGGTATATCACTATGCCTTAAAAGGACGCCATTTCCTGTCACTAAACAAACCTCCTAGCTTTTGATCTTCATCTTTTTATTGACAATTTTTCCTCAAACATTAACATGCATATAAAATACACGTTAAGAGGTGTGATTATGGAGTTTAAAACTGTATCAATGCTTGGTGGGATCGTAATGGTTATATCGTTGGCAGTAATGAGCACAACAATATTGATCAGTTTTCCTTACGCAAATCACTTCTCGATCATTCAACAAGCCATCGCACACATCGGCACGATCATCTTTGCAGGTGTATTCAAAGTTGGATATGTCGCTTATATCGTTGGTCGCTACGAAAGAAATCTAGCAATCTGAGGAGTTCATTATGAAGAAGGCATTTTTAATCTATTTCAGCATGGCGGCATCACTTGGCTTGATCGCACCTTTCATGGTGCTCTATCTCGCAACACACAGCTAAGACGAATTGGTCAATAATAAATTAGACGAGCTACTTCTGAGAGCGGCATGATATCCATGTCGCTCTTCGAGATTTCGGGGCTTTAGAGAAACCTAACCAACGTAAGGTTATGACTTTCCTAAGTAAGGCGACAGGAACGTACTCGCCTCTTCACTGCACAAGCCAATTTCCACTTCTACGCCGCCCTCTTTTAGGATGTCGATACCACGACCAGCATTTCGAGGGTCAGGATCTAACATGGCAACCACCACTTTTTTAATGCCGCAAGTCACTAAGGTTTTTGCGCAAGCAGGTGTACGTCCAACAAACGAACAGGGCTCTAGTGTTACATACGCGGTCACGTCACTTAGATCGCCCTTGTAAGCCTTGAGAGCTTCAACTTCTGCATGATTGCCACCAATCGCCTGTGTATGCCCCTCTGATACGATTTCACCGTCTTTGACCAGCACGCAACCAACAGGTGGGTTTGGTTGACAAGCAGGCAGCGCGTTGCGTGACACTTCTAACGCACGAAGCATAAATTGTTGGCTCATTTGGATCTGATACTCGTTATTCAAAATTTGGGTGATGGATTCTAACGCCAGCATGCTTTCCTCGCCATATAAAAGTGTTTGAAAAGCTCTTACGTTTGGCCTCTCCAAACAAATCAATCCCTTTATGATTTTCACAAAAAATAAAACGGGGCGAACCGAAGTTGCCCCGTTGATTACCACTCTTCAGACCGCATTCCGAAAAAGTGATTAACGAATTCTCATCGTTAGTTCTACTGCACGAAGTTGCGCCAATGCTTTGTTCAACTCCATGTGTGCCTGTGCAAAGCTGATGTCGTCCACATGCGCGCGAATGTTTTCTTCCGCCGCTCTGCGAGCTTCTTCCGCCCTTGCTTTGTCGATGTCTTTACCATGAAGCGCAGTATCCGCTAATACAGTCACCACATCAGATTGGACTTCGACCAAACCACCAGAGACATACAGAATCTCTTCAGGTTTCGACAAGTCACCGGTAATACGAGCAACACCCGGCTTGATTTTACTGATCAGTGGGGAGTGACCTGGACGAATACCTAACTCACCATCCGCACCCGCTACCGCAATAGCGTGTGCCGGACCTGAGTAAAGTGTGCCCTCTGCACTTACCACATTCAGTTGAAACGTATTTTGTGAAACCGCTATGGCCATATTGCCTCCCGCGCTTTACAGTTTGTTCGCTTTTTCAAGCACTTCATCGATGCTGCCGCAATACATAAACGCTTGCTCAGGTATATCGTCGTATTCACCCGCTAACAACCCCTTAAAGCCGCGAATTGTATCGGCAAGAGAAACGTAAACACCTGGGTCGCCTGTAAATACCTCTGCTACGTGGTATGGCTGAGTGAGGAAACGTTCAATTTTACGAGCACGTGATACCACTTGTTTGTCGTCTTCAGACAGTTCATCCATGCCTAAAATGGCGATGATGTCTTTCAATTCTTTGTAGCGTTGTAATGTCTGCTGCACACCACGAGCGATGTCGTAATGCTCTTGACCTACTACTAATGGGTCCAATTGACGAGACGTCGAATCTAACGGGTCAATCGCTGGGTACAAGCCCATTGCAGCGATGTTTCGGTTAAGTACCACCGTCGCATCCAAGTGCGCAAACGTGGTTGCTGGTGATGGGTCAGTCAAGTCATCCGCTGGTACGTAAACCGCTTGAATAGAAGTGATAGAACCATTCTTAGTCGACGTGATACGCTCTTGAAGCACACCCATCTCTTCTGCCAGTGTTGGTTGGTAACCTACTGCAGATGGCATACGACCAAGCAATGCGGATACCTCGGTACCTGCCAATGTATAACGGTAAATGTTATCCACGAACAACAGTACGTCACGACCCTCATCACGGAAACGTTCTGCGATGGTCAAGCCTGTTAGCGCAACACGTAGACGGTTACCCGGTGGCTCGTTCATCTGACCGTAAACCATGGCTACTTTGTCGAGAACGCCCGCTTCCTTCATTTCGTAGTAGAAGTCGTTACCCTCACGAGTACGTTCACCTACACCGGTAAATACCGACAAACCTGAGTGAGCTTTAGCAATGTTATTAATAAGCTCCATCATGTTTA
The DNA here is from genome assembly GCF_030248475.1 of Vibrio sp. D173a. Classification (NCBI taxonomy): domain Bacteria; kingdom Pseudomonadati; phylum Pseudomonadota; class Gammaproteobacteria; order Vibrionales; family Vibrionaceae; genus Vibrio; species Vibrio sp. D173a. The sequence continues at coordinate 6,195 of NZ_JAHGAH010000062.1, read as the reverse complement.
CCGTCTTACCTACACCCGCACCACCGAACAGGCCGATCTTACCGCCCTTCGCAAACGGACAAATCAAGTCGATGACTTTAACGCCCGTTTCTAGTAGCGCAGTACTGTTAGATTGCTCTTCGTAGCTTGGTGCATCACGGTGAATTTCGTAAGACACTTGCTCACCGATTGGACCACATTCATCGATTGGATGACCCAACACGTTCATGATACGACCTAGAGTTTCTTCACCAACTGGAACCGTGATCGGGTGACCCGTGGATTCCACTTCTAGGCCACGTTTAAGACCATCTGAAGAACCCATTGCGATACAGCGAACCACACCGCCGCCCAACTGTTGCTGAACTTCCAGCATCAGTGAGCCATCGCTGCCATCGTTGATTTTCAGTGCATCGTAAACTTTTGGGCCTTTGCCTTGTTCGAACTCGACGTCGACCACCGCACCGATGACTTTGACGATTTTGCCAATACTCATAATTTAAACCTCAAATTCTCTCTCTAAACCGCTTGTGCGCCGGATACAATTTCACTCAACTCTTGAGTAATCGCCGCTTGACGCGCTTTGTTGTAAACCAGCTGTAGGTCTTCAATCAGTTGCGCTGCATTATCAGTCGCGGCAGACATTGCCATCATCCGCGCGGCTTGTTCACAAGCGATGCTCTCAACCACACCCTGATAAACCAGTGATTCCACATAGCGTTGAATCAGGTGGTTGAGAATGTCTTGAGGAGACTGCTCGTAGAGGTAATCCCAACGAGCCTCTTTATCACGTGAAATGTCTTCTTTCGGGAACGGCAGCATTTGTAATACCGTTGGTTTTTGCACCATGGTGTTTACAAACTGGTTGTAAACAAGGAACAAGCGGTCGATTTTGCCTTCGGAGTAGTGCTCCATCATGGCGTTAACCGCACCCAACATATCTTCCAGTTTTGGTGCATCACCAAGGCCAGAAGTCTGCGCCATTACTTTCCCGAGGGACTGGAAAAAGCTGATTGCTTTAGAACCGATGAGCGTCGTGTCTACTTCGACGCCCTTCTCTTGCCAGTCCTGCATTTCTGCCAATACTTTTTTGAACAAATTACTGTTCAGGCCACCACACAAACCTCGATCGGATGAGATGATGATGTAAGCCACTCGCTTCGCTTCGCGTTCTTGAAGGAAAGGATGGCTATACTCCAGCGTACCGGACGAGACGTGACCGATAACCTTACGCATGTTCTCTGCATAAGGACGGGACGCCTGCATGTTCTCCTGCACTTTGCGCATCTTGCTGGCGGCGACCATTTGCATCGCACTCGTAATCTTTTGCGTGCTACTCACGCTAGCAATTTTGGTGCGAATCTCTTTGGTATTTGCCATAACGGACTCCTGTTAGTGGTCCTACGATTGCAGCGCAGTAAACTCTTTCAGCAAGCTGTGTAGCTCACTCTCGATCTCGTCGTTGTAATCACCGGATAGGTTAATCTTATCCAGTAGCGGCTGCGCGTTAGTACGACCAAATGCCATCAACTCATCTTCAAAACTAGAGATTTGGTTTAACGCCACATCAGTGAGGTAGCCCTTCTCTGCCGCAAAGATCGCCAGTGCTTGCTCAGCAACGGTCATCGGTGCGTACTGTTTCTGCTTCATGAGTTCCGTTACTTTCTCACCGTGGTCAAGCTGACGACGTGTCGCATCATCTAGGTCAGAAGAGAACTGAGCAAATGCTGCCAATTCGCGGTATTGCGCCAACGCGGTACGAATACCCCCCGACAGCTTCTTGATCACTTTGGTTTGTGCTGCACCACCAACACGAGAGACCGAAATACCTGGGTCAACCGCTGGACGTAAGCCTGAGTTGAATAGCTGAGTCTGTAGGAAGATTTGACCATCAGTAATCGAGATTACGTTGGTTGGTACGAACGCCGATACGTCACCCGCTTGAGTTTCGATGATTGGCAGTGCGGTTAGAGAACCGGTTTTGCCTTTCACTTCACCGTTAGTGAATCGCTCTACGTATCCTTCATTAACACGTGCTGCACGTTCTAGCAGGCGTGAGTGGAGGTAGAAAACATCACCCGGGAAGGCTTCACGACCTGGTGGGCGTTTTAGCAGTAGTGAGATTTGACGGTAAGCCACCGCCTGTTTTGATAGGTCATCATAAACAATCAGCGCATCTTCACCACGGTCACGGAAGTATTCGCCCATTGTGCAACCTGCGTATGGCGCTAGGTATTGCAACGCTGCCGCTTCTGATGCTGACGCAACCACAACAATGGTGTTTTCTAGCGCACCATGCTCTTCTAGCTTGCGAACCACGTTGGCAATCGTCGATGCTTTTTGACCAATTGCAACGTAAATACATTTAACGCCCAGTTCTTTTTGGTTGATGATGGCATCAATCGCCATCGCGGTTTTACCTGTCTGACGGTCACCGATGATCAACTCACGTTGACCACGACCGATTGGCACCATGGAGTCTACCGCTTTGTAACCAGTTTGGATTGGTTGGTCTACAGACTTTCGGTCGATAACACCAGGGGCAATCACTTCAACAGGGTCCATACGATCGAATGACACTGCGCCTTTACCATCGATTGGTTGACCTAGCGTGTTCACTACGCGACCTAGCAAACCGTTGCCGACTGGCACTTCAAGAATACGACCGGTGCCTTTTACTTTCATCCCTTCTGACAAGTCCGCATATGGACCCATCACAACCGCGCCGACGGAATGACGCTCTAAGTTAAGTGCCAACGCGAAGCGGTTATTTGGCAGTTCTAGCATCTCGCCTTGCATAACATCTGCAAGACCGTGAATTGTGATGATGCCGTCACTCACAGAGACGATAGTACCTTCATTTCTCGCTTCACTTTCGAGGTTGAAGTTAACAATTCGCTCTCTGATTAATTCACTGATTTCATTTGAATTTAATTGCATTTCTATACCCCGTTACACATGTAGGTTGGTCGCCAATCGGCTTAGGTTGGTGAGGACACTGCCGTCATACACGGTCTGCCCTGCTGTGATCACCACACCACCTACAAGGGATGGATCCAGTTGTGTTTCTAGTGTGATGGCTTTACCGTATTTTTCGGTTAACGCTTGTTTAAGCCTTGCCATCTGTTCCTCATCCAGAGGTTCTGAAACACGCACTGTTACTGTCATAGTTCGTTCGTAATCCGCTTTCATCTCTTGGAACTGAACATTTACTTCACTGAGCGCTTTTAGGCGCTTGTTCTCTTCCATAATGCGAAGAAAATTCTCGAAGTTTTGATTCAACCATTCACCACCAGCATGAAGAATCAGATCCAACAATGGTTGTTCAGAACCGTCTTCATCAAGGTCATTCAAGACCAGAAGTGTGTTAGGTTGTTCCAAGACCACTTGGGTAATCGCAAACATTTGTTGCCAATCGTCCAAGCATTCTACGTCGCGTGCGTAATCAAACGCCGCTTTTGCGTAGGGTTGAGCTACCACTGTCAATTCGGACATGTGCCCTCCTACATTTCGTTGATGAAGCGGTTCACCAAGTCGCGGTTAGCCGAGCTATCCAGATTGCGATTAATCAGCTTGCTGGCACTTTCAATCACCAGATCCGCCATCTCATCTTTCAGCTCTTGGCGAACTTTGCTGCGTTCGCTTTCCACTTCTGCTTTGCCTTCTGCTACAATGCGCGCTTTCTCTTGATTTGCCAGATCAACCGCTTCCGCAACCATCTGTTCTTGACGTTGCTTACCTTGGTTGATGATGGCTTGAGCTTTTGAGCGAGCTTCTGTCAGCAGCGCTTCACCATTCGCTTTTGCCAGTTCTAACTCTTGTGCTGCTTTTTCTGTTTGCTCAAGACCTTGGGCAATTTCAGCACGACGCTCATCAAGCAGTTTTACAAGTGGTGGCCAGACATATTTCATGCACAGCCAAACGAAAATCACGAAGGAGATCGCCTGACCAAACATTGAGGCATTTAAGTTCATAGCACCCTCTCTTCTATAACGTTATGAAAATTATTAATTCGAATTACGCTACAGCGAAGATGATGTACAAGCCGATACCTACACCGATCATTGGCACCGCGTCCACAAGACCCATCATGATGAAGAACTGAGTACGAAGCATTGGGGTCAGATCAGGTTGACGAGCCACACCTTCAAGGTATTTACCTGCAAGGTTACCGATACCTGCTGCGGCACCCGCTGCACCAAGACCGATCAGTAGTGCACCCGCCACGTAAAGAACTGCGCTAACGATATCCATAACAACTCCTAGAATTGAATTTTTTAATTAAGAAACAAGATTTTTGAAATTAATGCTCTTCAACAGCCATACCGAGATAAACCACGGTCAGCACCATAAAAATAAATGCTTGAAGAACAACAATAAGAATGTGGAACAGTGCCCAAGGAACACTTAGTGCCCATTGCATCCACCACGGCATTAATGCAATTAGAATGAAGATCATTTCACCTGCATACATATTGCCAAACAATCGAAGACCCAAAGATATTGGTTTAGAAATTAACGTTACCAATTCAAGAACTAAGTTCACTGGATATAACAACGGATGTGAAAACGGTTGAGTAGTTAACTCTTTAATAAAACCTTTCACGCCCTTGTTTTTAAACGTATAACCTAAAACCAAAATAAACACGCCTAATGCCATAGACATCGTAATATTGATGTCAGCGGATGGTAAGTCACGAAAGTGTTCAACGCCTACAGCACTAGTAAGTGCAGGAATTAAATCAATCGGTAACAAATCCACGGCATTCATTAATAACACCCAAACAAATATTGTCAGTGCTAAGGGACCAATTAACTTGTCCTTGGCTTGAAATATTTCTTTTACGATGTCATCGACGAACTCAAATATTATCTCGATCAAACACTGGAATCGTCCTGGTACTCCTTTCGTTCCTTTCGTCACCGCATAACGGAATGAAAGGATGAAAACGAGCCCCGTCAGCCAGACCATGATCATGGAATCAAGGTTAATTCCAAACCAACCGTCGCCGGCGGTGAGAAAGGTCAGGTGGTGCTCAATATATTCATGAGCGGACTGGACAGTCTCCATTTATGCCTTCCTTTCGAAGCGGTCTCTGAACAGCGGCGTTAAGAAGTGACCAAACATCGTCACACAAAAGCCTATCAGGACCACGATGTTGCGAAGAGCCATAAATCGAAACGTCAAAACAAACATCACAATGGTGTAAATGACTTTGATATTTCGACTCAGATGCATGAGGTCACGCAAACTCTCTTCTGGTTTCACCCTAGATTTAATGGACGCGAATACCATGCCGAACAAAGATGGAAGAATCGCGATAAGCACCCCAGTAATCGCTGACTCAGCACTGAGAGAGCCGCTTCGCATGTACTCATACGCGATGAATACCAGACCCAAAATTGCTTGAGCAATCAGAATCCTCTTGCCTGCCACCAATATTGGATCGTCGTGAATATTAGCTTCCATAAATCACCCTTTAAAATAATTTCGAATTAAACTTCTGATAATTAAACTTCACAAAACAAAGCTGTCTAGTGACAACAAATTACATTAAGATAAATTTAATACACAGAATTAAATTTAACCTGATAATTATTATTCACATATTTAAAAATCAAAACGGAATCACTCCGTATTTCCGCTTCCCCAGAAATATACACCGATAATTTTAATAATCTAAAACGGAAAACTTGCAAATTATCATTCCATTTTTGCAGTGTTATTTTGTTTGAACATTTCAAAAATGAAATATACATTGATTAAGCCGTCTTTATCAGGGTTAAGACGAAAAGCTTGTCACATGGAAGTGACACTCCATTAGAAAGGAATAAAAGTGATTTTAGGGTATATATTTTTAAATATAGCAATTGCAAATATATAACCAATTAATAAACCTGTTTAATATCGCAATGAAATATCTTTTAAAGAGAAGCTTAAAAGATAAGAATTAAATATATTATTTCTCTACGTCAGTTGTAGCACATTAAAACCCACACCTCATGTGGTAATCGCGATCAAAGAACAAAAAAGAAAGGTCAAATGATGAATACTGCTTTCTATGGGCTACCAATCCCTAGACCTACTAGACAAGATTAATCAGCTACAGCAACTTCAGTCAGAAGTTAAGAAAATAAATATACCCGTGATCATTGAAGATGCTTGATTTTCTTTAGAATCAGGATCATGCTACGCACCATGAAACTAATATTGAC
>NZ_JAHGAH010000619.1:0-863 GCF_030248475.1 Vibrio sp. D173a | reverse complement strand
GTTCGCTGTGTACCGATTGCGATTGTCAGTGGTTTCATTTTGAGCCTACTGGTACCAGTATTGATGCTATTCTTTGTATCTCTTGCTAACTAGATCGCAGGAATGGCAGATGAATTCTATTAGAATGCGTTCGTGTCTCTTTACTGGAAATACCGAAATTACCCAAGATACTGAAACAGTTACCGAAATAAAAAGGCACTAAGTGTCGTTGCTCAACAAATACCAACCACGGTAATCTGTGAAAACGTAGTCCTAAATAAAAACAGTTCTAAAAAGAATAAACCCAAAAAGGAACCACTATGAAACGCCTTTGTGTCGCACTACTGCTAGCATCAACTTCTACCTTCTCTTTTGCAGCAGAGAGCTTAACTGGAAACCAACAATGTCTTGCTGAAAAATACGATGCGTATATCGATGCGTCTCTGAATTGGTATGCCGATCTTGCTGACCTAACCTCAGAACAATACCCAGAGCTTGAAGATGTGAGCCAGTGGTTCCTTGAAGGCCGTAAGCACCACTTTGAGCTCAACCGCGCCGCTGTTCGTTATTACCTAGTGAACGACTCAAGCAAAGTAGCAACCGAACAGTCTATCGAAGGTTGGTTGAAGCTAGAGCAGCATGACAAAGAGCTGTCACAGCGTGATGACGAGCTGGGTAAGATTGCTAAGACAACATTCGACGATCGCCAGTCTAAACCTCACGCTCAAAACTATGAGCTACGTTCTGCGTTCGCAGAGCTTCTAAGCCACCCTAAACAGATTGATACAGCCCTTCAGCGCTACAACCAATCTATCGCTAAAGTTGAAAGCACTCAGTGTAAATAGCGACATATTCGCTACTTTTAAATAAAAGTAACGTTTATG
>NZ_JAHGAH010000618.1:0-956 GCF_030248475.1 Vibrio sp. D173a | reverse complement strand
ATCGTGGTAACGATCAACACTGACAACCGCACAGTATCGAATACAACCATGACGAACGAAGTTAAGCGTGTATGTGAAACGTTCGACCTAACCAAAGAAGATTACGCTCAAATCTACAAATACTCTGTACAAAACGCATTCGCTTCTGATGAAGTAAAACAGCACCTAATGAGCTTCGCAGACCAAATCTAATTAGGTTTGAGTAACGCAAGATAAATCAGGAAGAGAAAGGCGAAAGCTTTTCTCTTTTTTATTACCTATTTGTCGTTACCCTATATTCAATATTGACTAATGAGTAGTACAGAGATGAAAACAGAACTCGAAAAAATGTTATCAGGCGAGATCTTCGATGGCGCCGATCAAGAAATCGACCAAATGCGTACTCATGCGTTGCACGCTCTCTCTGAATTTAACCGAAGCACAGATCCCTCTCAGCTAGAACAGTTACAGGCTAATTTATTCGGTAAAGTGGGCAGCAGTATCGTGCGTGCTCCCTTCCATTGTGAGTTCGGCAAGACCATCGAAATCGGTGATGATACCTTCATCAATATGAATGTAGTGATGCTAGATGGTGCGAACATTAAGATCGGCAACAACGTGATGATCGGTCCGAGTGCACAGCTCTATACCGCTTCCCACTCATTGGATCATTTAAGCCGTCGTAAATGGGAAACCTTTTGCCAACCAATCACAGTCGAAGACGACGCTTGGATCGGTGGTAACTGCGTGATCAACCAAGGTGTCACCATTGGTGCCCGCTCAGTGATCGCTGCAAACTCAGTAGTCAACAGCGATGTGCCACCAGATTGCCTCTATGGCGGCACGCCTGCGAAGTTGATTCGCAGGCTCGATGTTGATAAGCAGAACAACTAGACATACCAATAGAAACGGCCATCCTTTCGATGGCCGTTTTTGTTAACTAAACAGGGCACCACCATGCATCGCCACGACACTGG
>NZ_JAHGAH010000617.1:0-1405 GCF_030248475.1 Vibrio sp. D173a | reverse complement strand
CGGTGATTGCAGCCCTGATCCTGTTATCTACTCAGCACCCAGACAATATGTTGGAACTGTCGGCAGCGGTATTGCTGGCGTGGGGCGCAACCTTCTTTATCTTGATGTTTAACGGCTTCTTCCTGCGCATCTTGGGTGAGCGTGGCCTGAAAGCGGTTGAGCGTTTGATGGGCTTGTTGCTGATTATGATTTCAACCCAGATGTTCCTCGATGGTGTGAAGGCTTACATCGCTTCTTAGTGTCAGGTTGCTGACCAATCACATCAAAAAAGCCGCTCAGTGAGCGGCTTTTCTATTTTTACATCATATGTTTGCGTCGGATATCGAGCAGGGCAAAGATACCGAAAATCAAAATAGACCACTTTTCCCAACGCGACATCGAAATCTTATCGCCAAAGGCACCGATGAAGATCAGCATTTGTAAGCCATGCATGAAGAACAGGAATGCTGTCATGATGTAGAGAGCAATGGCAGCATTACCTGGGAATGGGTGGAAAATATTTACGATGAGAACAAACCAAACGAAAGCAATAGCCGCTTTGGCAACGGGAATCAGTACATTCATTGTTTAAATCCTATTCTGCAATGGTTCTGTGGAAAAGGCGGTAACTCGACTGCCCAGTCGTTTTATCACGGTAGAGCTCCCAGTTCTCAGGCATACCTTCCAGCTTGAGCTCTTTTTCTGTCTCGATGTACACCACCGCATCTTCAGCCAGCCAACCGTTAGATTCCAACAGATTGACTGTTTCCGCGAGTAGCCCTTTGCGGAAAGGCGGATCTAAGAAAACCACATCGTAAGGTGTTCCCGGCTTGCTCAGGTAGTAGATGGCATCGGTGTTCTCTACCTTAATGTTGTCGGCCTTGAGCTCTTTGGCATTATCAGATAGCTGTTTTGCCGCTTTTTGGTTCATCTCAAGTAGCGTCACCATTTTTGCTTGGCTAGACGCTGCTTCAAAACCGAGTCCACCGGAACCTGCAAAAACATCCAGACACGTCGCATTTGGGATATCTTGAGCAACCCAGTTAAAGAGCGTTTCTTTAACTCGGTCAATGGTCGGGCGTAAACCTTCTAAGTCGTGCACTGGGAGTTTTCGACCTCTCCATGAGCCACTGATGATTCGAACAAAGCCTCCAGATGGCTTTTTTTGTGATGTGTTTTGCTGGCGACGTCTTACCATAGATTTTTTGACCGCTAATAAAGTGATACTATATCGAGCCCAATTTAATTTGGTTCGAGTATTAAATAAATTTTGCAATGACAAAGTGTATCAAGCAAACAGCAAGCATATCACTGCTTTGTCATTTTTCTTTACTATTCGTGTCTACAAGTTTGTATTGTAGAACAATAGCAAAGAGTCGACGTGCATTAAGTCAATACAGTTAATTAGTAGATCTAGGAAACTCCT
>NZ_JAHGAH010000616.1:0-1744 GCF_030248475.1 Vibrio sp. D173a | reverse complement strand
TAATCAAAGCCGCCACATTCGACAATGATTCCAAGACATAATAGTGAGTCCTGGATACAAATAAATGATTTAAAGATAGTTTAGGCACAAGCAATGGCACGTTTTTTTCAACCAAAAAAGAAAACTCAATTCGAGACCAAGCATCAATCGGTTTTGGTTGAACGAATGGATCACAATGGCGCAGGTATCGCTTATCAGAAAAATAAACCTGTGTTTATTGATGGTGCGTTGCCGGGTGAGCAAGTTGTGATTCAACTGACAGAGAGCAAAAGTAAGTTTGCCCGTGCAAAACTGATCAAGCTTTTAAAACCGAGTGAGCAGCGTTTAAAGCCTTTCTGTAAGCACTTTAATCAGTGTGGTGGTTGTCATCTACAACATATGGATTACGCATCACAAGTCGAGCATAAAGGGCAATCACTGAGCCATTTGATGAGCCAGTACCAAACGCCGAAGACTGAAACTGCCGAGCCAATCACTGGCGCACAGGTAGGGTATCGCCGCCGCGCTCGTGTCAGCCTATTTATGGATAGAAAGAACCAACAGCTGCAGTTCGGTTTTCGTAAGAAGCAAAGCAAGCATATCGAGAACGTGACGGATTGTGCGGTGCTGGAGCCAAGCCTGAATGCACTGTTACCAAAACTGAAAGCGCTGCTTGATACCTTTAGCCAGCCGATGAATCTCGGTCACGTTGAATTGGTTCTGTCTGATAACGGCCCTGTGATTGTTCTGCGCCACTTAAAGCCTTTGGCTGAGAAAGAGCAACAAGCACTGATTGATTTGGCAACGGCAGAAGGTGCAATCTTGTATTCGATGCCAGAAACGGATCAGCTGATTCGTCTCGTTGGTGAAGCGCCAACATACAGTGAAACTGGGGTGACATTACCATTTGAGCCAAACCACTTTATTCAAGTTAACCAACAGGTGAACCAGAAGATGGTGGCACAAGCGATTGACTGGCTTGACCCACAAGCGGATGAGCGTGTGCTCGACCTCTTCTGTGGCTTAGGTAACTTCAGTTTGCCTATCGCAAAACAATCAGCTGTTGTGGTTGGGGTTGAGGGCGTTGATGAAATGGTGAAGCAGGCGACCAGTAACGCCAAGATTAACCAGTTAGATAACGCGACTTTTTATCAGGCGAACCTAGAAGAAGAACTCTCTTGCCAGCCTTGGGCAAAAGAGAAGTTCGACAAGGTGTTGCTTGACCCTGCGCGAGCTGGCGCAAGTGGGATCGTCGATCAAATCTCAGCGCTGGGAGCGAAGAGCGTGGTTTATGTTTCATGTAATCCTGCTACTCTAGCTAGAGATACGGCAATCCTGCAAAATCAAGGTTATCAAATGGTCAAAATGGGCATGTTAGACATGTTTCCACATTCCAGTCATTTGGAATCTATGGCACTATTCGTCAAAGAGAAATCATAAAATTAAAAGGCGTGGAAGAAACGTCTTGTTACCAGTATGAGTCGAACTAACTTGGACCCGGTTAGTCATATTGAGTTGGGTATAAAACATAATAACTAGGAAGGCATGATGGTTGCGGTACGAAGCGCGCATTTAAACCCAAGCGAACAGTTTGAGCTAGAGAGCTGGATTGCATCTTTAAATCAGGATGCCAAAACGTCGAATAAACTGATCAAGGTTTATCGTCACTGTGAAGAACTGCTAAAAGAGCATGAGCAAGCCTCACTGCTGTTGTGGCGTGGCCGAGAGATGATTGAAATCTTGGTGACGTTATCAATGGATCGCG
>NZ_JAHGAH010000615.1:0-943 GCF_030248475.1 Vibrio sp. D173a | reverse complement strand
TGTGGCTATTTTCCTTGTTGGCCACGTAACTAAAGATGGCACGCTGGCGGGGCCGAAAGTTCTAGAGCACATCATTGACTGTTCGGTACTGCTTGATGGTGGCACTGATAGCCGCTTTAGAACGCTGCGCAGCCATAAGAACCGTTTTGGTGCGGTAAATGAGCTTGGTGTGTTCGCAATGACAGGACAAGGGCTGAAAGAAGTCTCCAACCCTTCAGCTATTTTCCTTTCTCGTGGTGAAGAAGAAACGTCAGGCAGTTCAGTTATGGTGGTCTGGGAAGGTACGCGTCCACTTCTCGTCGAGATTCAAGCGCTGGTGGATTATTCACAGTTGGCGAACCCTCGTCGTGTCGCTGTAGGCTTAGAGCAAAACCGTCTTTCTTTATTACTCGCCGTGCTGCATAAACACGGTGGGTTACAAATGGCTGACCAAGATGTGTTTGTGAATGTCGTCGGTGGTGTTAAAGTAACCGAAACCAGTGCTGACCTAGCATTAGTGATGGCACTGTTGTCTAGTTTTAGAGACAGAGCACTGCCTAAAGATGTGGTCGTGTTTGGTGAAGTTGGCTTGGCGGGAGAGATTAGACCGGTTCCAAGTGGACAAGAGCGTCTAAATGAAGCCTTCAAGCATGGCTTTAAAAAAGCGATCGTGCCAGCGGCCAATATGCCTAAGGGCGGTATTCCAGGGATGCAAATCCACGGAGTGAAAAAGCTGTCAGAAGCAATTAGTGCTTTTGATGAGTTGTAATAAAGCTAAGTTAGGCTAATCTATACAGCAGCAAATCAAATTGGGTTTGCTAATCGTCTTTCTGCGAGCCCAATATTAAAATTAACAACCGCTTAGGTTGTTTCTACAGAGCACTTTTCCTTTCTTATTGTGGAAAGGCAAAAGTTTTTTAGTCTCAAATGCATGCAAAGCTATCAGTCTTCACAGATTGTGATA
>NZ_JAHGAH010000614.1:0-945 GCF_030248475.1 Vibrio sp. D173a | reverse complement strand
CATCGTCGTTTTGATCTCCGGAAGCGGAAGCAACCTCCAAGCCATCCTTGATGCTTGTCAGAACCAGCACATTAATGCTTCTATCAAAGCTGTTTTCTCAAATAAAGCAGAGGCATATGGCTTAGAGCGTGCACGTACTGCAGAAGTCCCAGCACACTCTCTTGATCCAAAATCATTCGAATCAAGAGAAGCGTTCGATCGCGAGCTAATGCAACAGATCGATGCCTATCAACCAGACTTAATTGTTCTCGCTGGCTATATTTTTGTTCGTCATTATTTAGGGAAAATGATCAACATTCACCCGTCACTGCTGCCGAAGTATCCAGGGCTACACACACACCAAAGAGCCATTGATGGCAAAGATAAAGAGCATGGAACCAGTGTCCACTTTGTTACGGAAGAGCTAGACGGTGGACCTGTGATCTTACAAGCTAAGGTGCCTGTTTTTGCAGAGGATGATGCAGACGAATTGGCAAGCAGAGTACTGACACAAGAGCACCAAATCTACCCATTGGTGTGTCAGTGGTTCTGTGATGATAGATTAGTGATGAAAGAGGGTTGTGCTGAACTCGATGGAAACACGCTTGGCAAACATGGCTACGCACAAGACTAGAAACGTGTTTATAGCTAATAAAACATGCTAATTCGAATACTAAAAAGGCCGCATTGCGGGCTTTGTTATTTGGAGCTTGGTGTAATGATTACTCTAAGGGTTCGGTCGGAGCTTGGCTCGCAACCTTTTTAGGAGCGTAAGCCACATCAGCTAAAGCTTGATGGTTAGACTCAATCAACTCACCGAAATGGAACAGTGCAAACTCACCAGGTTTCATTCGCGCCCACTCTTCATTATCCGTTAATGGCTGTGTAGCGACGACGCTCACCACATCATTCGGCGTGGTCTCTTCCTGAAAGTTAATCTCAACGTCTTCATCAATCAGGCTCGCT
>NZ_JAHGAH010000613.1:0-385 GCF_030248475.1 Vibrio sp. D173a | reverse complement strand
ACAGCGCCCCCGAACAGAAAAGAAAAGTAGGCATATCATGTTAGACCAAGCAATGAAGCAGCAACTGCAAACATACTTAGAATTCCTAAAAAATGACGTTAAGCTCGTTCTTAGCCTGGATGAAAGCGAAACAGCAAGCAAACTAGAGAAGCTGGCGAACGACATCTCAGAACTCTCTGACAAAGTTGTGGTTATCCCATGCAAGTGTTGAACACAGAGAAAGGCACAAGCATCGGTTTCGCTGGCCTACCTATGGGTCATGAGTTCACTTCATTGGTATTGGCATTGCTACACAGTGGCGGTCACCCAATCAAGCTTGAAGACGACGTGATTGAGCAGATTAAAAACCTAGGCGAGCCACTGAATGTTGAAATCTTCATTTCGC
>NZ_JAHGAH010000612.1:0-2389 GCF_030248475.1 Vibrio sp. D173a | reverse complement strand
GATCGTTACGCCAAGTTTGGATCCAAAACCGAGACTCAACTAGGTAATCAATCTATCGAAACACTGAAAGAGTATTTAATGGCAAACCTAGACCAGCCAGTACGTTTAGAGCAGCTCTCTGAACTATGTGACTTATCAACCACGCAGTTCCAGCGCCACTTTAAGAACAAAATGGGCATTACACCTTATGCTTGGCTAAGTCGTTTGCGTATGGAGCAGAGCATGAGGCTCATCAAATCAGGTGTGTGTGGTACTGACGTGGCGCATCAAGTTGGTTTCTACGATCAAGCGCATTTCTCAAAGGCGTTCAAGACAACCTTTGGTGTCCCGCCTTCACAAATCAACTGAGTGTTGATTATTTACAATTGCTCTGTGTGAGATCTAGGTAAGCTAACCCATATACCAACAACAGTTAGAATCTAGCTAAGCTTTATCGAGATTAGACAATGAACGAAATCACCATCCTTATCACCCTAGCCTCTATCCACTTTATTGCTTTAATGAGCCCCGGTCCTGATTTTGCGCTTGTGGTCCAAAATGCCACACGTCACGGTAGGCAGACAGGCTTGTACATCGCGCTAGGTTTGTCGTGTGGGATTTTACTTCACTCATTACTGAGCTTGACGGGCATCAGCTACCTAGTCCACCAGCAACCAACCCTATTTGCGATTATTCAGTTAGCCGGTGGTAGCTACTTACTTTACTTGGGCTATGGTGCTCTCAAAGCAACATGGGCAACGATTCAAAGTCATGATGACGACAATCAAGCGCTCAACTCGAAAGATCTTATTCTGACCAACAAACGTGAAGCATTCTCTAAAGGCTTTGCCACTAACATCCTCAATCCAAAGGCGTTAGTGTTTTTTATCAGCTTGATGTCGAGCTTAGTTCCTGCAGATATGTCTCTGTCGGGCAAAGGCTTTGCGCTACTTATCTTGTTTGGTCTGTCGCTATTTTGGTTCTCACTATTGGCTTGGATGCTTTCAACCAAAGCACTTCAGAAAAAGCTGCATGAAGCGACCGTTTACATTGACGGCTTGTGTGGTGCGCTATTCAGCATGATAGGTTTAAGTATCTTATGGCAATCGGCTTCATCATTGATCGCCTAAATTAGAATCAAGATTACAATTCGTTAACAACGTACTGGCTAAATATCATTTCCACTGCCAATCTAGCTCTGCATATGAAAAGGAGAAGATCATGCAGTGGAAAACAAAACTAACACCCCTCGCCACTTCTACCCTACTTTTTGCCTCTCACGCCAGTTGGGCAAATCAAGCTGCCGATTCCGTCGCCCCAGAACAAAGTAGTGGTTTAGAAGCCAAGCAACTCGTCAAAGCCAACGATTGGATGGTCACAGCAGCCAACCCATTGGCAACACAAGCAGGCGCTGACGTACTTGCGCGTGGTGGTAACGCAGTAGACGCCATGGTTGCGGTGCAGCTAATGCTTGGCTTGGTTGAACCACAATCGTCTGGAATTGGTGGTGGTGCCTTCCTTGTCTATTTCGATAGTGAAGCCAAACAGCTCAAGACCTACGATGGCCGTGAGACCGCACCACTGGATGCGACGCCTCGCCTGTTCCAAGACGAAAACGGAGAGCCGCTTAAATTTTATGATGCCGTTGTTGGTGGACGATCGGTCGGTACACCGGGTACTGTTCAATTGCTGTGGGATACTCACCAGAAATACGGCAAGCTAGAGTGGGCATCACTGATAGAGCCGGTCGCTCAATTGGCCAAGAAAGGTTTTACTATCAGTCCACGCTTGGCGACGTTAATAGCCAATGACCAACAACGCCTCAGCCGTTTTGCTACGACGAAAGCCTACTTCTTTAATGCCGATGGCAGTCCAAAGACCGCTGGAATGCTTCTTAAAAACCCAGAGTACGCCGCAACACTAGAGGCCATAGCCAAAGACGGTGCCAAAGCGTTTTATCAGGGTGAGATCTCTGCTGATATCATCCACACGGTACAAACGGCGAAAGGCAATCCCGGTGTCTTGGCGCAAAAAGACTTCGACGCGTACTCTATTAAGCAGCGTGAACCAGTATGTTCCGCTTATGAGAGCTACGATATCTGTGGCATGGGTCCCCCAAGTTCTGGTGCCCTTACGGTTGGTCAAATTTTAGCGATGACCGAACAGTTTGATCTCAAATCTTGGGGACCAAACGATGCGAAATCTTGGCAAGTGTTAGCAGACGCTTCTCGCCTAGCCTTTGCAGACCGTGGCATGTACATGGCAGACCAAGATTACGTGCCAATGCCAACACAAGGGTTAGTAAATACTGACTACCTTAAAGAACGATCGCAGCTCATTACTGCAGGAAAGGCATTAGAAAGTGCGCCATCCGGCCCCCCACCTTGGGATCACGCGATGCAAAGAAGCC
>NZ_JAHGAH010000611.1:0-761 GCF_030248475.1 Vibrio sp. D173a | reverse complement strand
CCACGAATCTCTTTAAAGTTGAGCGTTAAGGCGCCTTCAAACAGGATAATGGCGACACCCAATGAGATAAGTGGGAACAGTACATCACCAAAGATGGCGTCTGTATCAATCAATCACCAAGTCCAGGACCAAGCAGCAATCCGACAACAAGCAGAGGAAGAATAGCAGGAAGCTTTAAGCGCCAACCGAGCAGCTGACAAGCCAAGGAGAGAAGCCCAATTAGAGCCAAAGACGAAGCGATGGATAAGTCCATTTGATCCCCTAAAGCCTGCACCACATCCGCGGCACAGGCTTAATCTGAATATGAAAGCCTATGTTTTTGAATTATAGGCTCTCATTGTCACTTCAACTGAGAATTGTTGTGACTTATCAGTTAGGTATCCATCGATAATAGATAAGAACTATCGCAATATAAATAAGAGTTACAGCGACAGAGCCACACCTGCAATCGAAGCGCTCATCAAGTTCGCCAAAACGCCAGCACAAATTGCACGGAAGCCGTATTGAGAAATGAATGAACGACGCTCTGGTACTAAGCTACCCAAACCACCGATCAGGATCGCCATGGTTGAGATATTCGCAAAACCACACAATGCGAAAGTTACGATAGCTTGCGAGTGTTCGCTCAGTGCTTCTTTGGCTTCCATTAGCTGGATGAAGGCAACAAACTCATTCACAACGATTTTTTTACCAATGAGTGAGCCCGCCACAATCGCTTCATTCCACGGTACACCAATTAACCAAGCAACGGGTGCAAACAT
>NZ_JAHGAH010000610.1:0-688 GCF_030248475.1 Vibrio sp. D173a | reverse complement strand
AGTGGATATAAAGCTTTACTACGTACATGATCCAATGTGCAGCTGGTGTTGGGGCTACAAACCAACCATCGAAAAATTGAAGCAGCAACTGCCGGGTGTGATTCAGTTTGAGTATGTTGTGGGTGGGCTTGCGCCAGATACTAATCTGCCAATGCCTCCGGAAATGCAGCAAAAAATTGAGCAGATTTGGAAGCAAATTGAAAGCCAGCTTGGCACCAAGTTTAACTACGATTTCTGGACGTTGTGTACGCCAGTGCGCAGCACTTACCAGTCTTGCCGCGCTGTTATTGCCGCAGGCTTCCAAGACTCTTATGAGCAAATGCTAGAAGCGATTCAACACGCTTACTACTTACGTGCGATGCCGCCTCATGAAGAAGCAACGCACTTGCAACTAGCACGAGAGATTGGCTTAAACGTTCAGCAGTTTAAGAACGATATAGATGGCACTTTGCTGGAAGGTGTTTTCCAAGACCAACTGAGTCTTGCTAAGAGTTTAGGCGTTAACTCTTACCCGAGTCTGGTACTGCAAATTAACGACGCTTACTTCCCAATTGAAGTAGATTATGTGTCGACAGAAAACACGTTGAAGCTCATTCGCGAACGAATTATCGACAATATGCCAGCGCAGTAAGTTGAAACCGATTTTCTAAAAAACAGACAATAAAAAGCCGCTCATTGAGCTAACTCC
>NZ_JAHGAH010000061.1:0-2369 GCF_030248475.1 Vibrio sp. D173a | reverse complement strand
TTACGCAACAAAGCCGTGAAACACGTAAGACATGAACGTCCCTTCCTAGTGACTATTTTCTAAGCATAGTCAGGAAGATACGATTTATAAGCATAGTCAGGAAGATACGATTTATAAGCAAGGTAAGAAAAGTGCACCGCCATGAGCATTTGGAATACCATAACCCAAACACTAAAAAAACCTTACAAATAAGAACCTTAGAAAAATATACTCAGCTTTATTCAAGGGAGGACTACAGGTGACCGAAAGCTATATTAATAACGGATAAAGCCCCTTCGTTTCCCTTCTGAAACTAAGCTTCTAGAACTCAGTGCTTGCTAGCAAATTCCACATAAGCATCACTCATTTATCTGATCTGGATTAAAGATCAAATCAACATCGCAACGCTCTTCTTCAATATGCACTAGATTGATTAAATCATATGCCATTACGGAGCCTTTATATGAAATCAACATGGATTCCTTTCGCCCTCTCCAGTCTTGCACTAACGGGTTGTTTTTCAGACGAAACCAAACAAGCAGAAGCCGTTGTCGAGCCAATTAAAGTGACCGCTGCAGATAAGATATTCTTTGGTGGCGATATCCTCACGATGGCCGGAGATACCCCAGAATACGCCGAAGCGATTGCAACATTAGGAGAGAAAATCATCTATGTCGGCAGCAAAGAAGGCGCAATGGAGCATAAATTTGGCAAGACCCAGCTGGTTGATTTAAAGGGGAAAGCTTTACTCCCCGGCTTTATTGATCCTCACAGCCATGTTTATGGTGTTGGCTTGCAGGCAATGGTGGCAAATGTGCTTCCTTCTCCTGATGGGCAAGCAGACGCAGTAGATGACGATTTGGCCAGCATATCAACACTTTGAGGAAACAACAAAAGGCAGTTTAGAAGTCGGTAAAAACGCTGATTTGATCATTTTAGATAAAAACTAACTAAAGGTAGAACCTGACACTTTGAAGGACTTAAAAGTTCAACAAACTATCAGCCGAGGTGAAACCGCTTATCAACGCTAAAGCTATCAAACGTTTGAATTAACACCGCCTCATCTAAGGCGGTATTGTTTTGTTAATCAGTCACATATCGATTAGCTCGTAATCTACGCGAGAGAATGCGGCCCTTTGTTATCTAAACTAATATTTTAGCTAAACTTATTAGGACAAAAAACCAAGGCTAGGAAAGGCACATGACAAAAATCGCATCATGGATGATGGGAGCTCTGCTCTTGTTCTGCAGTCATTTAACTCAAGCAAGTGATCCTTTTCCACTTTCTCCCCCAAACCTTTCGACGCCACAACAAGCGATAATAAGCTTCAATGATCTAGTGGCTGAAGCGAATCAAGAGCTTAATCTTATACTGGCTGATCAAAAGCACAACACTGAGCCTAATCGACAGAAAGTGTATGCACTTTTCGATAAAGCAACTCAAGTCTTTGACTTAAGTGATGTGCCTGATTCTAGCCAAAATAGAGTGGCACTCGAGTCCGTGATGCTAATGAAAGAGATTCTCGACCGAGTGCCTCTCATTGAGCTTTCCAAAATTCCAAATAGCAATGCACTAGCACAGTGGAGAGTCCCAGAAACAGATTTAGAACTAGTGAAGCAGGCCGATGGTCAATATCGCTTTTCCCAGCAAACCGTAAAAGGGTTGTATCGCGACTACCTTCTAGTCAAGCACTTACCCTCTCATTCCGAAGCATCCCTCGACTACTTTAAATACTACTCACTGAGTGCTGGACGTTTAGTTCCGCCACACTGGTTTTATCTTATCGAATCCTTGCCGGACGTATTTATGGTCGAGTATTGGAGCCAAGCCCTCTGGCAATGGCTGGGGTTAACCATATCGTTCATGGTAATGAGCGGCGTTCTCATTCTTCTGTTCCACAATGTTAGTGCGCCTGTAACAAGATCAATTCTCGCCGTATTAACCTTGAGCGGTTTTCTATACCTTGCAGACTACCAACTTAATTTAACGGGCACGTTAATGTCGACGTTGAATATAGTTATAGAACTCATCTGTTGGCTCTTGATCAACCAAGTCGCTTACCTTGTTATCTATCAAGCTTGTCGCCTACTGATGAAGAAACAACGCTCGAATTCAACATTACGTCATAGCCTGGCACAAATTATTGGTACTCTTTTGGGCTCCATGGCTGTGATCGCTTGCCTCGGTTACGGTTTAAATCGATTAGGGGTACCTGTATACGGAATCGTAACAGGATTGAGTCTTGGAGGGATGGCCATTGCGCTCGCAATTCGCCCCACAATGGAGAACTTAATTGGTGGTGTCATTTTGTTTTTGGACAAATCTTTGTCGGTTGGGGATTACTGCCAAATTGGCAATCAATCAGGCGTTATATACCCGTTCAACTTGA
>NZ_JAHGAH010000609.1:0-1986 GCF_030248475.1 Vibrio sp. D173a | reverse complement strand
AAGCCAGTTACATCACCGACAACAAAGATACCATCAGAAGTTTTTGGATCGCTGTCTGGCGTTTCGTCTTGCATGTAGAAACCAACTGCAACATCACCATCAAGCGCTTCACTTTGAATAGCCGTGATAACCCCTTCAACTGTGAAGGTTTCATCAGAGATAAACTTGCCATTGGCTGGATCTGTGTACGGAGAAGCCCAAGAGTCACCCTGAAGCTCACTGATCAGTGTATCTGGCGATGGATCTGGGTCCGGATCGGGATCTGGGTCAACCGAGCCATTAACTTTGCCTAGGCCATCAAATGTGTCTTTCGCTAGTTCTGTCCAGTCTGATTCATTGTAAGTCGCTGACGGTGAAGTACCATTTCTTTGCAAAGTGACATCTTTACCCCAACCACTCGGTGTCGGAACTGCGCCAACAACATCAACTAGGCTATCACCATTGAACAGACCGACTGCGTCTCCACCATTGTGGTATAAGCCACCGGTAATAGAACTTACACCGTCATCTAACGTAATATCTGCAGAGTCATGCAGCACAACCAATACAGAGTTCGCTGGTAATGTTTGCCCATCAAGGCTCACCATATCCAATGGGCTTTCATCGCCATCTTTATAACGAACAAGTTTGTAACCTGTCAGATCAATATCTTCAGAGCCATTGTTATAGAGTTCAATTGCCTTATTGTTTGAACTACCTTCTACGTATTCAGTGATGACTACTTCCCCGGCACCACCGCCACCTAGCTCAACTTTGCCGATATCTTCCCAATTATCTTTTTCAAGAACTTCAAACTTTGCTGGGTCATAGCTTGTACTTGGCGTCATATCGATACGCTTTAGCGTGACATCTTTGTTGTAGTCCGTATCGTTAACGTATCCCAAGATATCGACAATGCTTCCATCTTTTTGCAAGGAAATAGAGTCATCGCCATTGAAGTAAGTAATCGTACCTGTCGCATCACCTTTCGCTAGCAAATCGTCAGCGGCTTGAGCGTGAGTAACCACATGTGTCTCACCTGAACCCAGTGTAACCCCTGACAGATCGTATTCATTTGACCAGTTACCACTACCATTAGACTCAATAAAGAGGCTATAGCCTGACAGCTGTACTGAAGATGAACCAACGTTTGCAACTTCAATCGCTTTGTTATTACTTGAGCCTTCGACGACTTCTGAAATAACAATATTCGCATTTGCCATAGGCGCGATAACCGCACCAACAGCAATCGCTATTAAACTTTTTTTCATGTTTGAACCTCAAAGGTAAACAGATTTATATCCATATCAGCCAAGTTAACGCTGTGTTTCCTCGACTTTACTCAAAAGAAAGGGCTAGTAGATAACTACTAACCCTTCTATCAATTACTGACGACGACGGCGTAGGAAACCAAGACCAATCAGTGACAACAGTGCACCGAAGCCGAAGCTACCACCTGAACCATCGTATTCAGGACTCACTGGTGACACATTGCTTGAGTCTTGCTTGC
This sequence comes from Vibrio sp. D173a, assembly GCF_030248475.1. Lineage (NCBI taxonomy): Bacteria > Pseudomonadati > Pseudomonadota > Gammaproteobacteria > Vibrionales > Vibrionaceae > Vibrio > Vibrio sp. D173a. Next base: position 497 of record NZ_JAHGAH010000609.1, on the reverse strand, counting down.
TAATGTTGGTAGTCATTGTCATTGACTCAATAACTTGAGACGAAGATGCACCAGTATTTTGTGCAGCAACACGGTCTCCCATTAGCTTCATGGAAATCGTGTAAGTACCCGTATCAAGACCCACCACGTCAAACATTACTGTTTGTGCACCGTCTTGACTTAATGTCACTTTCGGTAGAGAGACATTTTGTGGGCGTGGAGAGATAGAGATTTCAGCAACATCACCAGATTTCGCGTCAGCCGAAACTGGGAATGCGATATCAGCACGACCGCTCTTCACCGCAATATTCACATTCGACTCACCCGCTTCGCCATACTTGTAACCTAGCGATACCATTGCTGGATCGTGGTCTGAAGAACGAATTGGTGTTTCTCTAGCGAATGGGTTAGAAACCTCATCAGGTGCTTTCTTGTAGTTGCTGTAGTCATTCAATGAAGATTCAGCCGCATTGATATGCCAGTCAGCAGCATCCACCAAACGATCTTTCAATGAAGGC
>NZ_JAHGAH010000608.1:0-702 GCF_030248475.1 Vibrio sp. D173a | reverse complement strand
ACCGCACCAACCGAGTCACGCTCAAGGTTAAGTGCTAGTGCATAACGGCCACCCGGTAATTCAATCATTTCACCTTGCATCACTGAACCGTATTGAAACACTTCTGGCATGTTCGCCAAGTTTTCTAGGGTCGGCTTCATCAGCTCAATCGGAAATGTTTGTTCATCTGGCAGACCACCGGCCAAATAGATGACGTTTTTGTCGCTCGCAGCGGCAAGAATTTCGCGAATATAGGAAGACTGGATTTGTTGTAATGATTTTGCGATTTCCATGTGTAGTGATCTCGTTGTGTCTGCTTTTTTTGTTTATCTAGTGATATTACATGGCATTGAAAAAATCGATGTGTCCATTTATGCTCTTAAATATGTCCATTCATGCTATTTAGAGAATGTCACGCCAACACATATCCAGAATCAATGATGTGCTCTTCTACATTCATCAAGACATCAGTAAAGATTTGCCTGCTAAAGAGTTAGCTGAAGTCGCCGCTTATTCAGGGCGGCATTTTCACCGAATCTTCAAAAGTGTGGTGGGAGAGTCGATTCATCAATACATCCGTCGTACCCGAATGGAGTATGCGGCGAATCAATTGATGTTTGATACCGGCTCTTCTGTTGCTGAGATAGCCAACAAGTGTGGTTTTAGCTCGCTCTCGTCGTTCAGCCGCGCATTTAAGGCGACCTTTCATATGGCGCCGGGGGA
>NZ_JAHGAH010000607.1:0-630 GCF_030248475.1 Vibrio sp. D173a | reverse complement strand
CGAAAAGTAGTGTCCACCTAGATTTGAATTAAAATGACCAAGGTACTCAGTCATTGAGGCTAGGACATTTTCAGGGACTTGCGAACCACCGGGTCCATCAAAAAAAGTAACAGGCTTGCCATTATGATATTGGCTTAACGCGCTAAACTGCTGGCGAACATCATTAAGAGTGAAGGACATTGCGCTCATCCTTTGCTGTCAGTACAAATACATCCATATGACCCACTTCGCCGTGGTCAATCGTTCGGATTGGCTGAGCGTTGTGCCAAAGTTTGCTGTCTGCAAGCATTGCAACTTCACCATCTTCCAGCACTTTTCTAAAGAATGGCGCTTCATGAGAGTCTTGGTAAAGCATGATCTCACCGACGACAATGTTATGGCGATTCATACCAATCAAGGCAATATGATCAAAACCATCTTGGTGCACGCCTTCTGGAGCAACTTGCGTCTCGTCGTAGATTGCTGAGATACGAATTTGGTGAATCTCGATCTCTTGTCCGTCTGCTAAGCCGTTTGTCTCAATGAACAGCTCACACATCTCCTGCATACCTTCGCTTTGGAGAATATTCGCTTCTACTGGTTCAAATTGACGTACCACATCGCCTTGAAAGTGATTGATGTCTTCTGATT
>NZ_JAHGAH010000606.1:0-1103 GCF_030248475.1 Vibrio sp. D173a | reverse complement strand
CAGTCGATTTTGTTGCTGCATCATACCGAGCAGGAAGCGGTTACCAGAGCTTGCTGCAAGGATCTCATGGAAGTCTGCGCTCAAGGTGAAAAGCTGACTTGCAGTGATTGAGTCTGGGTTGTCGATAGCATGGATATGGCGCTCACGACATTTTTCCAATGCGTCGCGTTTTAGCCTCCACGTGGGTTCAAGTAGACCAGCAGGTTCAAAAATCAGACGGCATCGGTAACTTTCGGTGTGTCTTTCAAGGGAGTTGAGTACTCCATCCAGTTGCCACTTGTAACCAGGACTGCGTCGGAAAATCGCGTCGCTTTCCAATAACCTGAGCACCGATTGTACTTCTCCTCGATTGGCGTTATAGCGTTGTTGGAGTTCATTTTCCGAAAACGAATCGCTGATCTCGCCAAAGAAAATATCCATCAGTAGTCGCAAGTACAGTTGCTCTTCGCGCGCTTGCTCTTGGTTATTTTGATCATCGGTTTCGATATCGCAGGCATTCACCTGCAGTACAAATCCCTTGTATGGAACCGACTTCGCGATACCTTGATCGGACAAGTGCTTGAGTACTGCTCGCATCGGCGTTCTTGAAACCTCAAATTGCTGCGCAAGCGAGGATTCATTCAGGCTATTTCCGGCGACGGCATTTTCCTCTTTGAGGCGTGTTACTACCTTGAAGAGTAAATCGCGTTGAAGTCTTGTGATTGCTGATGTGTCCATATCGTCAAAAATTGTTCTGGGTTTGTTGTACCCGAGATAAACTGTTGTACTCGAGGTAAATTCTTTCACCCGAGATAAGTTGATGCGCCTATGGTAAACAGAAATTAGCATGAATACCATAAATTGTGTTTTGGTTGCCAAAATACGAAGGGGAGAACAAAAAAAGCCCAGTGATTGAGTGTTCACTGGGCCTTGTGTTTGAGCAATTCTTGTCGGCTGAGTTAGCGTCTCATCAAGTACAGGAAGTAGCCTCCACCAATCAAAGAGGCGAGCAGTCCTGCCGGGAATTGCCAAGGGAACCAAAGGGTTCGGCCTATCCAATCAGCACAAATCATGATGATTGCCCCCAGTAGTGCCGCCGTGAGCATTTGAGGTACAGCGCGATA
>NZ_JAHGAH010000605.1:0-693 GCF_030248475.1 Vibrio sp. D173a | reverse complement strand
CAGAGCCGCAAATATAAGACTGCTAGCATCATCCTCATCTAAGTTACGATCAAGCTTGTTTATCATTGTCATCACTATATCGTCACTAGCACCTGAAGCAATCAAGTTTACTAAAGCCAGACCACCATTTCCCTTTCGGTTTGGGTCAAACCTGCTGAGTTGTTCCGCAATATAGGGGTTATTATTTGCATCACCAAAAGTGACTAACGGGATGATGTGTTTATAGGTATCGATGAGCTCGTAACCAGATGCGAGTAGATAATCAATTTTCTCACGCTGAACACTCACTTCTTGATTGGAGCGACTGATCATTCGAATCAGCGGACTGTAGATCTTTGCGTTGATGTCTTGTGAAGCATCAACCAGTTGCGAAAATAACTCGATGTTTGAGTTTACTGCTGCAAAACGTAGCGGATAGCTAAAATTTTGCATTTTTACACGCTTATCGATATCGACACCCTGACCAATAAGTTTGCTTATCAGTTCTTGGTCGTTGAGAGTCATTGCAATGTAAAGCACGACTTCTGGACTAAGTTGCTCTGAAAAGTAATCAATGGCCGATAAGCTTATGAATTCTGACCACTGCTGCTCAGTAAGATTGGCCAAATCAAAACCATAGTCATCGAGGGTTTCTTTGACAAATTTTGGAAACGTTTCAGGAGGTTTGGGCAATAGTTCGCTATTAGTTGAAGC
>NZ_JAHGAH010000604.1:0-891 GCF_030248475.1 Vibrio sp. D173a | reverse complement strand
TTACCTAGCAATGGAATCGTTAGGATGTCGTCGACATTCGCTCTTACACGCTCACGGAGTTCTTTTTGACGACTCGGTACGCTCACTTGGTGGTAATGAAGTGCATGCAGTGTTGCTGCAGTCGGTGATGGTACCCATGCTGTGTTCGCACCCGCTTTAGGATGACCTAATTTAGCTTCCATCATCTTGGCCATGTTGTCTGGCTCTGGCCACATGCCTTTACCAATTTGCGCCTTGCCTTGTAGGCCACACGCTAAACCGAGATCGACGTTTTGATCTTCGTACGCACCAATCCAAGTCATGGTTTTCAACTGTGCTTTTGGAGCAAACGGGCCCGCTTCCATGCTGGTATGAATCTCATCACCTGTGCGGTCTAGGAAACCGGTATTGATAAATACCACACGGTCTTTCGCGGCGCGGATACACTCTTTCAAGTTAACCGAGGTACGGCGCCCCTCATCCATAATGCCCACTTTAATCGTGAAACGCTCAAGACCCAGGGCATCTTAAATTCGACCAAACAACTCATTGGTAAACGTGGCAGTCGAGTTTTGGTATGGGCTGTTACCCTTCAAATCATGCATTGCGATAAGCGAAGTAATCATGCCATCCATGATGCCTTCTGGTACTTCATTACCGTTTTCGTCGATGATTGCTGGGTTAGTCATTAGGTGACCAACATTGCGCACAAACAGCATGCTTCGACCTTTGAGCGTGATTTCTCCGCCGCTAACACTGGTGTACTGACGATCAGGATTGAGGCTGCGAACAATGGTTTTGCCGTTTTTCTCTAGTGACTCTTGCAGGTCCCCCTTCATCAAGCCTAGCCAATTGCTGTACGCGAGCGCTTTGTCTTCACCGTCTACCGCAGCAACAGAGTCTTCACAGTCC
>NZ_JAHGAH010000603.1:0-714 GCF_030248475.1 Vibrio sp. D173a | reverse complement strand
TAACCTGGGATCACAGCAATACCATCAGCACCATGACACGCTGCGCACACTGCTGCTTTTGCTTGTCCAGCGGCGACATCACCCGCTAGCGCATGACCACTTAATAGTCCCAGTCCAAGGACAAATCCTACTGCTATTTTCTTCATTGCGTATTCCATTGATTATTATTGATATAAGTGCCTTTAAATTGTGCCACAAAGCCTAATTACTTACTCCAAATTGCTTCATAATCTTGACCCTGATAGCGCTTATCAACAAAAATCCCCATAACCGCAACGACCTTATCGCCATCCATTAGTATTGGCGTTCTTCGACGTAACCAACTAGGAACACCATACTCTTGAAACAGCTTTTTCATCTTTCTGCTGTGTCCACGCCCAACTGGGTGAGCGACCAGCCCTTCTGGGTTGAACGATACAGTCAAAGGCGTTGCGGGGTTAGACAACGAAAAGCGCATCGTATTAACACTCTGATTTAAAGTCATTTCATTGGCTTTTCGAAGTGAAATGGAGCCCAATTCATCAGGCAACACCAAGCAATGCTCAAGGTTTAACACCCCCTGCCAAGCCTCCAGTGAAGGACGAGGTAAAACAATGAACAGCCTGTTATCAACTGGTAGGTCGAAGTTGAATACGTGTGTAACTTGAGGAATATGAAGACCACGTGCTGCTACGTCAGTTGCGACTAGTAGGTCAACTTCACCACGAGTGAATT
>NZ_JAHGAH010000602.1:0-835 GCF_030248475.1 Vibrio sp. D173a | reverse complement strand
AACGGGGGCTTGGTCCGAATGATTTTTTCTCGGATGTGCGTTAGTTAGGTTTTCCGATAGACGCCAATCTTTACCAATTGCGTGACCACACTGTAGAAGCGGCAGTTGTACCTGCTTGTCTTGTTGAACAAATGGAAGGTGAAGGATTATTGGAAGAGGGACAATTGCGGGTGTTAAGTCCGCTTGAACTTCCTCAAACCGACTGTGCGGTGTCAACGCCGTTGTACCCAAACTGGTCATTTGCTAAAACCGAACGAGGGTCGTCGACACTGGCGAAGCAAATAAGCCGAGCCTTGCTTTCTATGCCGGAGGAACATGCTGCGGCGATTGCTGCCAAAGCCTCCGGTTGGACATCTCCGGTCAGTCTGCTGTCTATTGATAAACTCTATCAAGCAATGGATCTCCATCCACTGCAACAACCTTGGTGGAGAGAAGCACTTCGTTGGTTGCGCTTGCATCAGGAGTGGGCATGGGCTCTGTTCCTGTTTGTGATTGTACTCAATGGCTATCACTTCTGGTTGGAGTACCGATTTAGCAAAAGCAAAAAGGCGCTCGAGGCAACTTTGTCTCGTTTAAAGGAAAAGAGTGAAATGCTGGAACACTCACAACGAGTGGCTATTGTTGGTGAATTGGGTAGCAGTCTGGCACACGAGATCAACCAGCCTTTGGCCGCAATTAGAAACTATAGCGAAGGAGGTTTGTTGCGCTTAGCCAAGAAGCGTCCACATGAAGATATTGTTCCGGTATTAGAAAAAATCCAGACCCAAGTAGAGCGTGCCGATGCGATCGTTTGTCGCCTTCGAACCTTGATTAAAAAGCGCAGTGTCGACATGGC
>NZ_JAHGAH010000601.1:0-694 GCF_030248475.1 Vibrio sp. D173a | reverse complement strand
TTGGTTGTTGCGCTAGCACTGATGTTGATGTCTGTGTTCGTGATTCCAGAAGGCGAGCGCGGTATCGTGATTCGTTTCGGTCGTGTATTGAAAGATAACAACGACATCTCTCGAATCCACGAACCTGGTCTGCACTTCAAACTGCCTCTGTTTGACCGTGTGAAGACCCTAGACGCACGTATTCAAACAATGGATGGCCGTTCTGACCGTTTCGTAACGTCTGAGAAAAAAGACGTGATCATCGATTCGTACGTGAAATGGCGTATTCAAGACTTCGGTCAATACTACCTAGCAACGGGTGGCGGTAACGCACTAACAGCGCAAGCACTTCTAGAGCGTAAAGTGACAGACGTTCTTCGTTCTGAAATCGGTTCTCGTGAAATCAAGCAAATCGTATCAGGCCCTCGTAATAACGATGTACTGCCAGATTCTGCTGATAGCGAAGAAGTAACAACTGTTGCTGCTGCTGAAGCGCTAGAGGTAGATGGTGAGCGTGACAAGATCATGGAAAACGTTCTTGCGGATACACGTGAAAGTGCACTGAAAGATTTAGGTGTGGAAATCGTCGACTTCCGTATGAAGAAGATTAACCTTCCAGACAACATCAGTGACTCGATCTACAAGCGTATGCGTGCAGAGCGTGAATCGGTTGCTCGTAAGCACCGTTCTCAAGGCCGTGAGCGTGCTGAAGTAA
>NZ_JAHGAH010000600.1:0-1042 GCF_030248475.1 Vibrio sp. D173a | reverse complement strand
GAGGTACTTGGCTATGTCCTTTAATGAGATCGCAGATTGGGTAAGCCTCAACGTTAACCTACTACTTGGCGCTACGTGGGAAACCCTTTACATGGTAGCGGTAGCTGGCATTGTTGGTTTTGCAGTTGGTATTCCACTTGGCGTTATCCTGCACACGACCAAAAAAGGTGCCTTGCTAGAGAACACCAAGCTAAACAAGATTCTTGGCGCAGTCGTGAACGTAGGCCGTTCAGTACCTTTCTTAGTATTGATGGTGGCGATTATCCCATTAACTAAGCTGTTAATTGGTACTTTTATCGGTACAACCGCAGCAATCGTTCCACTGACTATCGGCGCAATTCCATTCGTGGCTCGTCTTATTGAAGGCGCACTACTTGAAGTTCCAACAGGTCTGGTGGAAGCGGCGCAATCTATGGGTGCTACCCCAACGCAGATCATCACAAAAGTTCTGCTACCTGAGGCGTTACCCACTATTATCAATTCAGTAACCATCACACTGGTGACCCTAGTCAGCTACTCAGCAATGGCAGGTACCGTGGGCGGTGGTGGTCTTGGTGACGTAGCAATACGCTATGGTTTCCACCGCTATGATGTGACGATTATGGCCGTCACTGTCGTAATGCTGATTGTCCTAGTTCAAATTATTCAATCGATTGGCGATTCTATTGTTCGCCGTGTCGATCACAGATAAAAAGATGTATTAAAAGGAGATTATTATGAAATTCAGCCTAAAAGGTTTACTTGCTATCGCTGCGGCAGCATCAGCACTTGTGCTATCAGGTTGTGGTGAAAAAGAGATCGACACATCAAAAGTTAAAGTCGGCGTTATGGCAGGTGCAGAAGCTCAAGTAGCTGAAGTTGCTGCAAAAGTTGCAAAAGAAAAGTACGGCCTAGACGTTGAGCTAGTAACGTTCACAGACTACGTAACACCAAACGCGGCACTTGATGATGGCTCAATCGACATCAACGCATTCCAACACGCACCGTACCTAGATCAGCAAGTTGCTGACCGTGGCTACAAGCTAACCATCGCGGGTAACAC
>NZ_JAHGAH010000060.1:0-9427 GCF_030248475.1 Vibrio sp. D173a | reverse complement strand
CTCACTATCTTGTATGAAATCGGCAATATTGAACGCTTCCCGTCGGTTAACTCAGACAACACCTATTGAGATAGGTTCTTATTAGATAACGCCTTTGGACAGTGATAGTCCTAAATTAGAAAATGACGGGTTAATTCAGGTAAAGACAATTTGATTAGGAAAAAACAACACTTGCCTACTTGATTTTCTAAGAAATTGATACTCACGCTGCGCAAACCTAGATCGAACACTAATTAATTATACTGAACTGAACATCAACGCTTAGCTTAGTATGGTGACTTGTGGGAATACATGACATTTGAAATGTAGTCTTACCAACTGGCGTTTCAATTGTCACATTAACGAGATGATCCTCTTTTGTGTATTCTGAGCCCCAATCATCAACTTCATCACCGGGCTGTCTAAGATCATAGGTTGCATAGTATCGAGGACGTTTACCAATGTCCATATGCTGTAACGGGACATGCATCTTGAACAAAAACCTTAGTGGATATGTTGTAGTATCATTATTTAATTCTAAGTTCCATTCAGTAGTAAGCTCCATATGTGCCTGTCCCTCAAAATCAATGAGTGCATTTTCAGAAAGGCCCATAGAAGTATTTGAAATGCCGTTGATACTCTGAAGAGGGGAATACGGTATACTGGTTAAAGAGTTATCGAATAATTTTTCATGAATGAAACCTACATTATTAGGCCCCAACGTTAATGCACTCGGTATGTTTCCAACATCAATATCTGTTGTAAATTCTGCATATATTACATTACTCATTTTAGTTCCCCTTTACGCCAATGCTGCGTCAAGTATTGCATCTGACATATCTTCACTGAATTTATTTTCAAGGGGATCAGCGCTTCCCTGTGTGCATTCGGCAGTAGTACCGTTTACCCTCATAAACTGACACTGCTGATAACAGCGATTATAGAAGTCTGCAGGACTTATGTTATCGGCGTCAAAAGAAGCAGGATTAGCATCGTAAAATTCGTTGACCCAAGTATTTGCATCAGCTTGATTTACTAACGAATTTGTATAGTCATTAAGCTTACTTAGCTGATGAGTATAAAGATCAGTATCGCTTGGTGTCCAGTCAGTAATAGGGAACCTTCTACCCTGGTAACTAGGGACTTCCAATACCCATTGTTTATTTGTTGGACCGTTAATTAGCTTAAGCTCTAATGTACCCATGTTGCCTCCTATCTATTTAATAAAACCATTAACAAGATAGCAGTTAAAATACCAATATGAACTTGATTGCCTATTGATATCTGAAAATGAGAAATAGCCCACAAACAAAATAGCGAGATTCCGAACAATTACTTAATTTCGACAAGACATATAGCATTAGCGTGCCATAGACACCGCATTCTAACTTTCAGTACCGTGGGAGAAGTAACAGGGTCAGGTCTTTCCTTTCTCAGCTTTTGCCTCTAACTCGAACGATATAGTCTTCTGAGGCGAATGTAAAAAATTCTACATCGATCCATAAGCTTCTACACGTAACCTAAAATAGATTATTGACTCAAGCTATATAGCATTACTTATCAAAAAAACCATGAGAGACCGCTGTACTCTCATGGTTCTTAACCGATCCAATTTACTTAGCGTATATCAAACTGCATTGGTAATAAGAGAAGAATGGATATACTTTCAAAGGAATGAGATTAGTCAATTAAAACAGGCTTTTAACCCATGAAACTGCTTGATTAACAGCATTAACAACTACGTTCACAATATGTGAAACGAAGTTTACTATCTTGTCCCATGCTTTTGATAATAAGCCTGTAATAGTTTCATAAGCCTTGGCAACGGCGTTGATGGTTACACTCGCAGCTTTTAAGAAAAACTCTTGCTGTTTGTGAGACAGCTTTTCAGATGCTTTCTGCATGCTTTGTACCAGCTTCAAATTTGTTGCCATCGTCTTTTTATTAAGGTCTTTTAGTATTTTATCCCAACCCTCGTTAGCCTCAGCTAAGTTACCTTTTTGGTATAACTGCCCTTGTAACGTCATTGGTTCCTGTTGAGCGACCGTATTCAGAGCTGTCTGCTTTTGCCACTCACGCTGGCTATCATGCAATGCTTTAACTGAATCAGGAGAAAGCGCATCTCCTGACTCTGCCACAGCAGCGTTAGAATTAGCTTGCAGTAAAGAAGTTAAGTTAGAAGGAAGGCTGGATTGTATTAATGTTGCCGTTTGAAATTTTTTAGCTGCATCTTTCAACACATCCCAATTGGCTTGAATGTGTTGGTCAACTGTTTTTTCGCCTGTAGCAGGCAGATCTAAAGCCATATCTGACATTGTATTTCTCCTATAAACAATAAGTGCAACCAGTTGCGCATTGACATTATAGTTGACTTTCACAATATAGGCATAAATCAAGGAAATCATAACTAGCTCCCACCCTCTCCAACAGCGATTTTGGACATAACAAGTAACTGTGAATAAATCTGTATTTCAGTACCTTAAGCAGCTAAAATCATCATTACAGAATGGTACACCAAAATAATCTTATGACTCTTATCTTTGATTCCAAAATATTGTCTCAGCAAGAATTTACTTACGAAACAGAACTACAAGGTTGCTTGAGTAAACAGCCAGCACTACTCAAATCAGAACAAGAAGATGACATCATCTTTACTCATAGGGAATTAAAGCTGCCATCCGCAGGTTTCTTAGATATTTTTTGTATTGATAGCTCTGGCACCCCTATCGCTGTTGAAGTGAAACTTGCTAAAAATGGTCAATCTCGACGCGAAGTAGTTGCTCAAATTTTTGATTATGTGTCAGATTTATCAAGCATCACGATAGATGAGCTAGATGACTTGGTCGAAGGCGCTATCTATGATTGTCTGAGCGGCCAAGATACCGAACAAAACTTATGGCGCACATGCGCGGCCAACCTGCGAGCTGGAATGATCAAAGTTGTTATTGCTGTTGATGAAGCAAATGAAGATCTTGTCCGAATCGTTCGTTATATCAACGAACATAGCGATTTAGATGTTAGGTTACTAACCATAAGTAAATATCAAGATGGAAAAATCTTGGTACCAAACATTTTAGTTTCCGGAAACTCCGAAAATAGCTTACGTGCAAAAACTAATTTTAGAAAAGACAGCTCTCCAAGGTTTGAAGCTGTGATAACACACTATAATGCTCTCGCACCCAGAGAACTCCAAACTAGAGGTAAAGCAAAAAGCTACCGAGCTTTAGGTCCAGCATCTTGGCCAAAACCACTACACTATGAATTCTGTGATAATGGGCAATCAATTGGCGTTGAACTGCACATTGAAAAAGAGGGGCTTGAGTCAGTAAGTGAATACTTGATTACATTGGCGAAACATCAGATTCAGAAACAGCCTATAGAGTGGTCTGCAAAGTGGAGTAAAGGTGGGCGAATTCGTATCCTATTCTCAAATGAGTTTGAGATAGAAACTATCGCACAAGCTATGCTGAACCTAATAGAACTGACTAGAGACCATATTTCAGAACTATTGGCTGGAGAAAAAACAAATTGCTAGTAACGAATCAACATAACGGGTAGAACAGTTAGAAAATGCCTTAAAGCTGTCAATATTCAGCCTGAATATTGACAGCTTAACAAGCCTCAGTGCTATACCAATCCCCGCCAATGCCACAAAAACTCACTCTTCCGGTGATGTGCATTTTAAAGGCAACCTTTTGGTCAGCTTCCGAAAAAAACTTCAGAAGTTCACTATTACTTTCACTATCGAATGTCGAATGATTAAGTGAAGGCCAGCCACTTACTGGATCAACCTCTATTACATTTTGCGGGTACGTTTGCTCTAGCGTTAGACCATCGACAACACGACCATGCCGTGTATAGATTACGTTCGTTGTGCCGTCGGTAATGCTATCTGATAACGATAGAACAACGCAGCGTTCGTCTGGGTTTACGTTGGCCAACTCTCTAAAGTGAATATAGACAGGAGTGTTCCTAAATACCGCTTCACTTTTTGCCATGATAACGAACCCCATCAGTTCGTCTTGAGCAGTTTTCATTCGACTACTTTCAAACAAGCTAGAAAAGCTTGGAGCCGCTGATATTAGTAAGACACTGAGAACACAAATTGTTATGAGTAACTCAATCAGTGTAAAGCCTCTGTTCAACACCCTATTCAAAATTCTTTCCTTTTTTCCAGCAATCGCTGTCAATATTCAGCCTGAATAATGACATTCTGCAGGTCATTTAAATCAATCTAAATCGGTTGGTCTTCCACTCTAAGGCGTCGATTAAACCTTGCTCATACATGCCAGCCCAATCGTAGAAGAACGGCGCAAAGCCTTGTCCGCCTGTAATATGAGAAAGGCCAATACAAACTATCACTACGCCAGCAGAGATTGCGTATTCCACTGGGTCACCCGTTCTAAACCGCCCACCAAATAAATGAAAGCGTCTGTCACTGTAGGGAGAGAAAGGGCCCCCCGATACGGTCATTGCGTCGGTGAGTATGTGGCTGACGCCCCCCAGGCAAAGGCCATCCCAATACCTTGGTAATCCCAAACCAAAGTAAAGACTAGAGCTACAATCAACCAGTGGGTAAAGATGTGCGTTGGTCCGCGATGTTCAATGTTGCGCCCGAGTCCTTTAGCCACAAACTCCATCCAATCCGGTGCGGTCGCACCGGCAACACAAATAACACCACATTAATGACATCATTTAGGTAATTAGACTTCCACTACACCTAAAATATGTCATAATTACCTATATTATGTTATTTAAAGGGATCGTGGGATGAGTGATGAAGAGTACTTTTACCCAGTCGTAAGTGATAACTTACCGAAACATATAAAGAAAGGTCATCAACTGGTATTTAGTCGCCAGGATCTCTCTGCTCGAGAAGCGGATATGTTTGCATTGATGATCGCACACATGAAAGCGAACGACTGGGAGCGCAGTACCCCTCATTATGAGTTCACGTCACATCAGCTGTCTGAGTGGTTAGGTGTAGAGTCTAAGCATATCGGGAGTAATTTAAGCCCAGTAGCCAATCGCCTTGCGAGCCGAAAAATCGGTATAAAGATAGAGACCGGAAAAGGGGATGTTGAATTCGATTACCGTCCGCTTTTCAAACACATCGCGTACAAAAATGGTACCTTGACCATGGTGCCGAATGACATGCTCAAATCTGAGTACATCGAGTACAACCAGGGCTTTGCACTCATTAACACTCGCAATTTCTTTGATGTAAAAAAAGAGTATTCAAAACGCCTCTACGAATTGCTCAGCCGATTTAAAGACAAAGGCTTTGAAATGCATCAACAGAAGCTTGATGAGTTAAAAGGGGTCTTTGGACTACTCGATGAGGCTGGCAAACTCAAGAAAGACAAAAGCTCATTCAAAAATAACAGTGTATTCATGAAACGCTGTATTCGTGAGAGCATCAAAGAGCTTACTGAACACCCTCAAATCCGAAAAGAACTGCTGTTCTTGGAAGGCGAAAATGGGGAGAAGGGTTTTGAGGTCATTAAAAAAGGTCGAACCATCACCGGTATCAAGTTCCTGTTCCGCTGGATAAAACTTGGCACGATTGAAGAGCTAAACCAGCACGATGCGTTAAAAACCATTCGAGAGCTCGAGCTAAAACGCCTACAAGACAAGATAAAGCTGACAGAGGCCGAGCTTGAAGCGTTGGCCATTGCGTACCGCTATATCGGCAAAGAGCAGCATGCTCTGAAGGTAGAAGAAAGTCTCTCTAAGCGACACTTAAACCGAGAGCCAGAAGTTGATAATGGCCATCAAAGCGAGGTTGACTCACTCCTCGATAAAATCGATACCTTATCTGAGATTAGTGATAACCCTGATTACTAGATGACACATATTAGGTGAGACAACCCCATTACTGACAAAAATAAGGTCTCCTACTGTGATAAGTGACACATTTTAGGTGTTTTCGATGATGTGAGACCTAAAATGTGTCGCATTAGAAGGTACCTAATCAATATCACTGTGAATAAAGGGTAGAGATACCTGATATTCGTTATATTAGCCTGCCACCTACCTAAAATATGTCATCTATAAACCTTAAATACGATCATCAACACCTAAATTGTGTCAGGCTTCCACCTAGTAGATGATCATTAAGACCTAAAAAAAGATCATCAACACCTAAAAAGTGTTACCTATACACCTAAAAAGTGATCATGATGAGCCATTAAGTTCTTTTTATTCAGTAACTTACAACACCCATAGATCTTATAGTTCTCATAGTGTTTATAGTCTTAAATAGAAGATATAGATCTTTATAGCTAATGTGGATAACTGGAAAATCAAGGATTTACACAGTTACCCTCATTAGAAACAGTTTCATTTCTTTCTTTTTATTCTTTTCTAACTGTCACAATCTAGGTGATGGATATCAAAAATAAGGTCAAGGCTTGCTATAAGTACTTCATCATTTAGATGAGGATTTGATCAATGCCACAATACGCCTACCTTCGAGTTTCTTCAGATAGCCAAGATGTAGCAAACCAGAAACACGGTATCTACGAATATTGCAACCGTGTCGGAATCGTTAACTTATGCTTTATCGAAGATGTCGTTACAGGCAAGAAGAAATGGCATGAACGTAAACTTGGTGAACTTATTGAAGGAATGGAGGTTGGTGACAAACTGATCTTTGCGGAGGTCAGTCGAATTGCGCGTTCTACACTTCAGGTTCTTGAAGTACTTGAGGTATGTATGGCCAAGGGCATCGATGTCTACATTGCTAAACAGAACATGCAGCTAGATGGTTCCATGCAAGCAAAAATCACCGCAACGGTACTCGGTCTCGCAGCTGAGATAGAACGAGAGTTTATTTCGATGGGAACTAAAGAGGCTTTAGCTGCAAGAAAAAAAGCCGGTGTTACTCTTGGTAGACCTAAAGGTGAGGCGGAAAAACTTAAGCTCGAGCCTAAAAGAGATCAAATTGAAAAATATCTAGGCATGGGGCTTGGGATCCGTCCTACAGCAAAGCTTATTGATGAAGCCCCAAGTACATTACGAGATTACATCAAACGCAGAGGCTTAAGAGCTATAACTGTCGCTGAAAGTGCTTAGCCGGTGACATGTTACGCCCTAAGACAGCGGCAATAACAATATGGTCCGGTTTCCTGATGTAATAGATGACATGATGCTTTAACGGAAAGCGGCAGTAACCAGTTCCAAGTTCCGGCATGTCAATGCCAATCAACTCATTGCACGCTAACAACGCCATTGATTGTTTTAACTCTCCAAAATAATTGGTCCACTGTGCGCCTCCCCAGTTTTCAAGCGTATAACGGCGAATGTCAATTAGGTCCGTTTGGGCTGCGGGAGAAAGTTTGTATCGTGTCATTAATCAAACTTGCCTGAATCTAACTCGTTCATGAAGGTCTCACCATCCACCAAATCTCCATTCACGATGTCTCGCTCCGCTTGCTCAAAACGTGATTTCACCATCGCCATCTTCAAGGCTTCTAGTTCCTCGTATTCTTCACATGACATGACAACTGCTACAGGGGAACCATTCTTGCTGATTTGTACTGGCTCTCGCTGTACTTTCATCAGTAAGTCACCAAATTTAGTTTTTGCTGTGTTTGCGGTTAATGATTGCATTGTGTGCTCCTTTTCTGTTCATTATAAACGAATCGTTCGATTCATACGAATCATTTGAAGCGAATGAAGTGAGGCATTTTCAACCAGATGACGATACTTGTATAGACACCAATCCATACTGGTTTTGTCTATATCTTGCCCATAATTGCGTTTAGCAATGACCGTTTCTCCACCATGTTCCTTAACAAAAGTACGGAAAGCTTCGCTGTCATATCCTTTATCACAAATGATCTGCCCCAGCAGTTTTGGACACTGAGTTAAGCGAGTACAATCACTAACGAGGTGAACAGTGACAACTAAGAAAACTAGAATTAAACATTCCCCTGAATTCAAAGCAGAAGCCCTGAAGTTAGCAGATAAAGTGGGAGTAGCTGCGACAGCAAGACAGCTTTCTTTCCATGAATCTCAAAACTACGGGTGGCGAAAAACTCGAAGAAAGACACCAGTACTAGTCAGCGAGAGCAGAACTAGCCGCAGAGGTTGCCAAGCTCAAAAGGCAGTTGGCTGAGCAAGCACAAGAGCTAGAAATGGAAAAAAAGGCCGCCACCTACTTCGCGAAGAATCTAAAGTAAATTTCTATGAATTTATGCTCGAACACCTGCCGAGCTTCAGTATTGTGCGTATGGCTAAGGTGTTCGGGGTATCCCGAAGTGGGTTTTATTACTGGATTAAACATCGCCATAAGGCCATTCAACGCGAGGCAATACGTCAGAAGCTTGATACAAGGGTCAAAGAAGCTTTTGACAACAGCAAAGGCCGAGATGGCTCAAGGCGAATCCAAAAAGAACTGTCTGAAAGCGGTAATAGCTACAATGTTAAAACCATTGCGGCCAGTATGAAGGGTCAAGATTTAACGCCGAATAATCCAAAACGTAGAGGCACTTTATGAGCCGATCATATTCTCTAAGCGCCGCTAATGTTCGTTGATTCTGTTTACCATTAGATAGTTTCGTTATGATGGTACTCTGCGTCGTTGTTTTACGGCTTAGCGAACAGATAATTCTTTGAATATTATGCCATTCTCACTTAATTAAGGAGGTGTTAAATGGCTTACGCAGCCTCAAAACGAACGCTTCTCCGTAATCAATCTCAAACAGATCATGGAAGAGATTTTTAAACTTGGCATAGCGTGGAGCAAACTGGAATCCGAATAGGTCAAGGAGCGCAAAGTTAACGTTATTGACGCCATGGGTGTCGGTGGCCAGAGTTTTTGGGTCTATATCACTGGTATTGTTATAGAGTAAGTCAAAAGCATGATGCGCTTCATACTCGTTCGCTGAAATGACTTTAGTGTTCACTGGTACGTGGTTTGATACTAGTGTGAGAGCCGAAACTCCTTTTCCTTTACGGAAGTACTTTGCCGAGAATCGCGCTTTAAATGTGTTTATACGACAAGCATGTTTTTGACCATCAATACTACCAAACGGAGCAGATTCATTAATTGTGTAATAGCTGAATATTGGGAGCTTTGCCAAGGCATTGGAAATTACATCATTTGCGTTACTGGTGGTTTCAGGTCTGATATCGACGACATATGATGTAAGCCATAATTGGAACCATTACCAAAAGTCCTAGAGGTACGCCGAGAGCAAAATCCTGAACGTTGGTCAGGAGAAATCAGGAACTGCAAACCAGTAGGTGACGTTCATCTAAATCCAGAAAAAGAGGTTGCTTAAATTAATAAGCAACCAGTGACAACTATCTTGAAAAACGCTGGAACTAATACAATTTAGTTAACAACAAGTACGTGACTCTTTTTTCCCGTGTATTCCATTTCTATGTGGCGCCCTATTAATAACGATTGAACCTCTCGCTTAAAACCTACGACGCCTTC
>NZ_JAHGAH010000006.1:0-99005 GCF_030248475.1 Vibrio sp. D173a | reverse complement strand
TGAGAAGGAATGGGGCAAGCTCGTGCTAGAACTGGTTGGCTTGACACGAGTTTGGACAGAAGCTTTTCAGTGGCTTTGCTAATTTAGCATTTAACGGATTATCTTGGGTATCGCTAAACTTTTAATCCAGTAGCGAAAGCTACACATTCTCTGAAAAACTGTTATAATCCTTTTATTTTATTCTTAGCTAAGTTTTCTTGTTGTTTAAGGAACATGAAAAAGTTTGTCTCACTAATAAATGGGTTCCCATTTGCACCTAGCTTCTCCCTATTCTCAAATAGATAATTTTTATGTGGATGATTCGAAAGGTTAACGCTCACTACTGGCGGCTGGAGTGCAATCTTTCGAATTTTCTCCATACTACTCAAGAACTGTTCAGTCATTTTTGGATCGTTGCCACTTACGCTATGGCCACCAACGACAAAAGCACGATGTTCAGCGCCTTTATCTTTAACTGTAAAATCTAGGGAAAAATCACCTTCGGTGTGACCCGGTGTGAGATATAACTTAAACTCATGACCACCAATAACCATAGAGGTATCGCTTTTTATCTCTATATCTAAGGTTGGTGGAAGGAACTTATTCTCACCTTTGCTTTTGTTTGATTGTTGTATAGATAGCTCATGGGCGCTTCTAGTCATCACAACTTTAGAACCATACATCTTCTGAAGTAACTGAGCACCCCCAACATGGTCAGAATGCCCATGCGTTACCAATATGTGCGTTATTGGTTCATCTTCTAACCCTAGCTTCTTAAGATTGATCGGAATCCACTTAGAATAAGGGAAATCAAGTGTATCAATTATCACTAGTCCGTCATCTGTATCAATTGCATATGATGAAACCCATTTGTCCCCAACATAATAAACATTATCAAACATCTGAAACGGTTCTACATAACCGTTTTTATCATTCATCGTTGGAACGTCTTTGCTTGAGGAAGCAAAGACCGATGCACTGAAAAGAATACCTAATATAATTTTTTTCACGAAATCACCCGCAAACACTTACTGCTTAGTTTGAGCTTTGACTTACCAAGACACTTCTTGAGCGCTGATTCAGTCCAAAAGGAAGCTACGATTTTGGTAGCAATTCGTAGCATAAGCAAGACAAAAGGTATTCTGTATACTTTATGGCCTAGCGATAGAACTACAGCATTCGGATAGGGATACAACTCTTTTTAGAAATGAGAGTTCTTGAATTAACTCTGTTGACTAAATTAATCTTATGAAATTTTGGGGCTATCTAAACAAACTTTGGGGCACTTCTGAGTTACGAAATGCCATTTGTGACGTTTCTGGACAATTATTGGTTAGATTAAATGTTCTAATACATTTAATTGGAATATTAATTTTCATCAAAAACTGTCATTACTGGCACTATTGCTGAACATAAAGTTGCACATTTATTCATTTTAAGGAATTTTAATACATTTCGTTTTTGATATGGTTCATATGTAATAATCCACCGGCTTCTCACAAACATTAGATATCTAGGATTTTGACCCGCATATCTACTGTAATGTAGCTATCATCAGGCGGTGCTCCAAATGGTGGGGTGGGGTTGCTGTGTTTGGCAAAGAAAGGAGGCACTAAATAATATCCACTTATAACTAGCCCAAAAAAGACGAAGAACAAGATTAGGTTCGTGAACCTAATCATTTAATTGCCTTCGCCTCAAGAGACTCCGTACGATAGTTTTTACCCGCGAAAATGTTATATTGGATTACAGTATCATCAGAGAATGATTTAAATTCTTGATGTATGCTATAGGCATTAGACTCAGGTTCTTTTGTTTTCAGCTCCCCATCGACAAAAAACGAGCACACTGTCGCACCTGACCAACCTTTTTTGTTAGCCCATTGCCATACCTCCGCATTGCAGTTTTTTGCATCAATAACCAAATCTAAGGCAACAACTTCATCTCTATCAAATAACGGTTGAGATATACGTAGCTCCGCAAAGCCTACAGGATCAAAGTCATTTTCTGCATCAATAACAATGCGGTGTAGTTTCATATCACATTCATTTGAACTATAGCTCTTATAGGGAATCCGAAGCTCATAACGATCTTTTTTCTCTGCAAAGTTATGATCTACCAAAAAAGTTGATTTACCACCAAACCGCTTTTTACCATCCACTGCACTCAGAGAAAATGCTTCGCACCCATCGCCACCACCGTAAAAAGTAGCGTATGCTTTAACCTTTGCATCTTCCGGTTTTTCTCCTTTAACCGAAATATAATGGTCACTTGATGACGAGCCAAAAGGAGCTTTTCCTTCATATGATTCGAAAGCCGGAGCAACTACGTAATAGAACACTAAGCCTATTACAAGTAATACCATCAAGGCTTTCCAAAACTTAACCATCTACTTGTCCTTTTAAATCAATATCTTGAGGTCTATTGTCACCGTAAAGTAACGTCGCAGGTGGCAGCAATGTAGGTGAATTAACTAGCACCCCTAACTCTCGTTGAATACGCTTGAGGTTAGCAACTAGTTCTTCAATGGTTTCCTGTTCCACCTTCAAACTAATACGTTTCGCCTCCCCTACATGGTAAGGAATACTTAGGCTCTGCTCGTACTCTTTTTGCAGAGCTTGGTGACCTTGGTTCAAACTTTCTATCGTCGTATTTAACTCTCGATTGGCGTTCTCATAACTGTGGAACAATGTCCCTGCAAGTAGCATCTCTAGTTGCGATTTCAAGTTAGGAATATACTCTGACATCATATGATCCAACCCTGAATCCAGCACAGTTGCGGCATATCCGTTTAAATCAATATGTTCTTTACTCAATGTATTTGCTAGCACAAATGTATCATCTTGTTTGCTACGTGCAAACGTAAGGCTAGTAATGTGAGTTTGTTGTGGTGTTAGAAGAACCTGTTTAACCTCATCTGGTTGGTGCTTTTCAGGGCTATAAGTTAGTAACTGAACTAGGTTGCCATGGTGGTGATAATTATCAGCATCATTGTCTACAAAACGATTGACTATCAATGAGCGCAACGAAGTTAGTTGCTCCATTGTTTCAGCATCCCAGAGGTCTGGAGTTTCAATTACAGGAGCATCTTCAGGGTTTGTATTAGCCCACTTAAAAGGAACTTGTGGCACTAAATCATGATTATTCACGTGACGATAATGAATAATGTCATTGTAAGTATCCACAAACGAATGAGTCCCAGTTCGAGGCATACCAAAAGTAAATAAGCGCAGTGATTTATGAGCAACCATTTCTTTAATTAAAGCGGAAATAAGTAATGCTCCAGCACCACCTAAACTATGCCCACACACATAAAATCTCTTATTTTTGTTCTGTTGAACATCCCTTTCTATCAGCTTCCAAAATGCGGAAGCATATTGGTAAAATCCTTGATGTACGTTGCTATCATTTAGTTCGGCTATAGAGATTTGAGATGCATCTAAATCAGTCATTACATCTTGATAGCCTTCAGACTGGAAGAAAGCTCTCACACCATCTTGTACTTCAATAGCTTTGAAAGCTACACCATTAATTTTTTTTGTTGCTTGAGCCCAGCTCGTGTCACCGACTCTATAGATATCGGTATTACCGAAGTAGGTTTGAGTACCTCGAACACCAATAATAACAACCTCATCATTAATCAATAAATAGCCTTCACAGCCAATAGCCTCATCTCTATAAAATTTATAATTCAAATGTTTTGAATATGGTACCTCTTCTAAAAGCCAATTCTCTTCAAACGAAGCGCAGTATTTAGGTTTAATCTTTTGTTGTAGCAGTTCAGTAAAGGTTGCTAACCCACCTTCTGGAAGAGCAGGTAATTTGCTATCAGGAATACCAAATTCATCACTTGCATAAGCCTGTGTGCTCAAAAGCGCAAACGTATAGCTGTTAACAAGGCTGTATTCGTCAGTATCGATAATCAAAGGTAGATAACTACGAAGCGCTTTGACTTCAATCACCGTTGTCTCATTTGAAGCGACACTCAAACCCGCAGTGGTTTTGTCATGTTGACTATCAAGCGCTCCATGGTAGTCACGTAAGAAATCATCTTCGGCTTCTTCATCCCATAAGTCACCAACAGCAACATACTTGTACTGTTTAGCTTTCTCTCCCGAAGGATCTAGTTCGCTTTGCGCTCGTTGGTTTACTGGCGATAGGACAGACTCTTCGCGACTCGCATGTTGCTCAACCTCATTAAGTAGATCATCTCTGATTGCGGTAACGCGCCAACTACCCTCAACGACATCATCAAAAAATACCCCTCCATTTTGAATAACCTGAGTTAATTTTTGACCTGTGACACTATGCGTTACTGTGACTTCCAACCCATCTAGAGAAACATCTCGCTCACTGCATAGCTCAAGCGCTAACCAATGTTTCGATTGCGTTGGTTCTTGAACATAAGCAAGTGGAGAAGTTGACGTCGCAGCACTCCCTGCCGATGGGGTAGACAAAGCAGAGACAGATTTGGGAGTGCGGGTTGTCACATCTGTAAATCTTACAGCCCCTTTATTAGGGTTCATATTCACTTTTGAACCCCGAACTTTGGTCGTGCTAGCACCATCAATCGTGATATCCGAGCCATAAAGCAAAATATTGCCATTACTTTTTAGGACCAACCCAGAAAACCCGACTTTAACTGCAATTTCATCAGCAGACACCACCGCAGTCTGTCCGTCAGAACGAATAGAAGTGTTACCACTAACTTCTACACTTAAGTGATTCCCAATACCTTGAGTATCATCAGCTCCAACATCAATAGAGCGTGAGGCTTTAATGATTTCCGATGAGTTATTCAATACTTCTCGCGTATCACTCCCACCGATAAGCGTTTTACGATTGTCATAAATGGTGAGTGATTGTGCTCCCTCTACCTTCTTTGACTCGTTCTGGTTGTAGGTTGAAGAAACGTCTTGCTCGACTTGTTCAATGAAAGTCTGCTTGGCTAATGAGGTTTTGTGTCCATCAATCTCTTCTTTACGATCGCCTTTTATTTCGTTTTCTTGATTTCGAGCGATCTTCAACTCTTCATCATTGCCGATGTCTCGGTAACGGTTATTGAGCACTTTGGTTTTCATGTCTTTTTGAGCGCGAAAATGTACCTCTTCTTGGTCATTTTCATCCTCAAAATACATTTCGTTGTAACCCTCCGCCTTATGGCTTTGGGTTCTGAAAACCGTACGAGTTTTGTTTTCTGGTAATGGGTATGGCGGCGTGTGTAAACCGTTGTACACCGCGCCCGTCACTAGTGGACGGTCTGGGTCGCCTTCTAGGAAAGTCACAATCACTTCATGCCCAATACGAGGTAGATAGACGGCTCCCCAGTTGGGCGCTGCCATTGACTGACTGACGCGCAGCCAACATGAGCTGTGTTCATCGCTTTGCGCATAACGATCCCAATGGAACTGAACTTTGATGCGACCATATTCATCGGTGTAGATTTCTTCACCCGCTGGGCCAACCACCATGGCAGTTTGAGGGCCATCAATCACAGGTGACGCCATTTTAGGCGCACGGAATGTTACGTCTCGTGGTAAACAGACAAACTGATTGTGATAAGTCGTAGGCTCATCGCTCGACTCTTCTTCGTGTACACGAGGGTTGAAGCCCGTGTGCATCACAGTCAACATGAGGTAATCACGGTTAATGTTTGAACGAGGGTGCTGGCTGATATCAAAGCTGAAGCCGGCGGTGAGACGCATGATATCGCTCGCGGCTTCAATCTGATGGCTGTCTACTGTGTATTCGGACATCCACTCTGCTGCACGCTGCTGACCGAATTCTGGCGTTGTGTAGCGCCCAAGATAGTCGTAGCGCTGCAAATCAAAGTTTGGGCCTTCATCGGCGCTTGTACTTTGCGGAATTTTTGGCGTGAGATAGTTGTAGTCGCCATAGTTCACTAACCCAGTACGAGCTCGATGGATTTGCTCAAGGTCGAAAATGTGTTCTCGGTCTGACGTGCCGCCACCTTGAGCATGATACACCACCGGGCCTAAGTTAGAGGCATTGATAGGCGAACTGACAAGCGCTGGTATCGCATCATTACTGTCGACAATCACCATGGTATGCCCAGCAGTACCGTGCTCAAAGTAATACCAAAGGCCATGCTCTGCCATTAATCGCTGCACAAAATGCTGATCATTCTCTCGGTATTGAAGAACGTACTCTTTCGCCTCATATTGCGCTGACAGCTCAAAGCGGTAATCGCTCATGCCTGCATCATCAAAAACCTAACGAATAATGTCAGGCACAGCTTGCATCTGAAAGATACGACAGTCTTGGCGCTGAGTAAGAAACCAGAGATTTGGGACCAAAGTGATGTGATACCGCGAGAAACGACGACCAGTGCCTAAATAGCGCAGCTCAGATATGCTTCCGTTAAACTGGCGAGCAGTGCCTATGCCCTGACCAAACAGGCTCAAGACGCCCATTTTTCGGCTTAACGGATCAAACGAGATTGCATCGTTATCCGATAACACCGTTAGGTTCATTTCAAAGGGAGAAGAGACCGCTTCCGTTATGCGAAAGCTTTCTACTTTAAATGCACCGAGAAAACCAGGAACATAAAAGGTAAAGTTTACATCATTAACCATACTATTCGGCTCTTATGACAACGAGGAAGTGAACGGTATATCTGTCACCGCTGCACGCTAAATAGTCGAACTGTATCAAGCTCTATGACATTCATCACCGTGGCAATTTGACGGAAAATGCGAGTATTCAACAGTGTATCTGGCTGAGTGGGTAGAGATATAGGATATTCCAATCTGAAAGTTCACTCTTTGCATAGTGATATCGGCGAATATGGGCCATTGCTAACAGTTTAGTTTTGTGATGTTGGTAGGCAAAAATATTTGGGATAAGACGACGTGTTAAGGGGGCTCATCACTCTATAGAGTAATCTAGTCCCGCATTTCATTTGGAGGATGGGGAAACACCTAAGTCGATAGGGACATCCTCGATGGGCTACTGTTGTAATTGTTCCGAACGATTAAATACGCTCACTTTTCAAGCGAGACCACTAATGGGGCAGAAACGTAGGGCAATCAATCTATGGCGCTTTTGTCCCAAAGAGCCCCATAACCACATCTAAAAATACACTTTTTGCGCATAAGTACCAAAGTCAAAACATAAGAAAAATTTGGGCAAATCACGGACGATTGAATACGCTAATTTGTTCGATAAAGCTAATAATGGGGCAAAGCCGACTTAGGGCAACAGTCGGCTTTAATCGTATCCTTGTTTAGGGCCTGGCAGACTGAGTTCTAACTCATTTCTCTTTGCTCACCCCACAGCCCCAACCACCAGCGCCCTATTAATCGTTTCCTTCACATGCCAAAGTTGATCGCCGTGCTGGCGTTCCCAGGTGTTCATATCTCGATGTAGTTCTTGATGATGTTCATTACATAACGGGAAGGTAAACATGTCCGAAGCCTTACTGCCCATCTTCCCCTCACCGTGGCCTATTAGGTGATGGGCGATACCTGCAGTCTTGCCACATACGCGACAGGGTAACTTTCGGACGAACGAAAGGTATTTCTCGCTCTCCCATCGAATCGGCTTAGGTTTTCTTAGGTACATCGCTGGTGGATCGTCATCAATGACCAACTTGAGTACAGGCTTAGCTAAACGCTCGAGCTGGGCGCGCTGGCTTTCAACCATATATCTAGCATCAGTATCAATGTTGCCTATAACACCAACTCGTTTAACCGTAGCCTCTCGTTTGAACTGACGATCGATAACAGATTGAGGAAGCAGCTCATACACGTCATTGCGAACGGCCCACCAACATAAATCAACATCTGTAATACGCCTTACTTCACCATGCAGCTGGCGAGAGACAACCATCAAGCCGTGACGAACCGTATTCTTTCGGGCGATAGAATACGCCTGGTGACTATCGTCGGCCATATTGTCATGGTGCCAACACAAACGAATCGCTCCCTCGCCGGTTATTCGAGTTTTCAAATTATGATTGCAGTAGCCTTCATCCTTCAACTGACATTCGGAAATCGTATCAACGTACTTAACCGTACTACCGATAAGCAGTTGCACGCCTTCATGAGCGAAGAACGCAACCAAAGAGGAATCATCCGAAGATAACCCTCCCGCGGTCTTTGTGGCCAAACGCTGATTGGGAGAAACTAAACCAATCTTGCCGTCCACCAGCAATGACGTTAACGATTGAGTATTTGGCGTTAGCGCGATCACTGCTGCGTTAAGAGTGGGCACAATATCGATATCTACCTTAATCACGTAGTGCCTCCTCAATCATCTGTATTGCTAACCCCTTTTTAATCATATCTCCGGTAAAGCGTAAAACCGTCCAACCTCTCAATGCTGCCGTGTTGTATTTCTCACAATCCGCTTCATAACCTTTCGCTCGATTATGGCGACCATTACTCCAGGTCCCACCTTCCACTTCGATAGCCAGTTGCAGATCGGGATAGGCAAAATCAAAGCGCCATCTGCGGGTCTCATGAAATCGATATTCAGACACGGGTACTTCCAACTTCAACGCTCTTATATGATGCAATAACAACATCTCTAACTGACTCATGCTGCCACCGCCTTAAGGTGACCTGTCTCCAACAGCTTTTTGCGCAGCCAGATTTCCCCCTTTCCAGTAATCAATGCTGTGTGGCTTATCCGAGTTTGGGAGTTTGTTTCGTAAGTGCCCTGCTTCACCGTAAAGTATCCACGTTCTACAAACTCCTGATACGGCAAGTTGTAAGAATCTCCACGACTCATAAAGATCTTTAACTCCCGAAGTACACGAAAAATAGTGACAGGCCCCAAACCTACTGTTTTAGCAAACTGACCGAGCTTCACACCTTTATCCGCTCCGGCAATCGCATCTGCAAACTCGGCCTTTGGCGCTGCGATAGCTAATGCCTGGTTCTTTTCTTCCAGTTCCTTCGCTTGGTTAGCGGCTAGCTGCAATGCTTCAGCATACGTTGCCGGTATAGATGGTTTACCTGTACTTTCCAACTCATCCCACCGCTTGATAATGGAATGACGTAACTTGATGTTGTAACCAGAAACCAACGTCAAAGTAAGCTCGCGATTCAAGTGATATTGAGTGTACTGGTTGCCTTTATGCCAAAATTGGGAACCCTCCAAATTTGGATGGTTCAACTCAGCCACCATTCGTTCAATATCTCGTTTAACGTGTGAGTGCTGCTTACCTGTCAGCTCTGTAATCTCTCGACTACTCATTGTCATCTCTGTTCGAGTACTGATACTTAACATTCGACTCCCTCCGCTAACCAGTATTTACTCGAGAACCCCGTCAGTTCACTACTCTCATGTCGGACATCTACACCAGAACGGCGAGCCGCCTTAACCAATCTAACTAAGTCACAAACGTGAATACCCAACTCATCACACAGCTCACTCGGAGACCAAAGCCGACGACGAGATTTCATTACATCAACCAAATCCTTTTTACTTGCCATTCTCGCCTCCCTAATCCGTCTTTCGGTTCGAAACACGCTCCAGTAACTCTCTGCGCTTAGCCGACAAATCTGCGATCTTTCGCTTTGATGGTTCCACTTCATGTTGAGGTCGCTTAGCATCAATCAAGTACAACATGCGCTGGTTTTCTGAGTTGATAGAGCTCTCTAGCAAAGCCACTTCACGCTGAATCACGGTCACTTCGTCCTGAGTATCCATCGCAGTATCACCTTGCTGTGGTGGCAGATAACGCCCCCTGTCTTGCTCTCTGCCAAGCCAACCTTGAATAAACTTCTCAATACCCTGCTTGGTTTTTCGCTTACGAGGATTGGCATTGCACCAAGCGATCATTTTTTTCAGCTCAGCACGAACATTCACTGCACCAAACAAATCCGAGTAACGGTCGATGTCTGGTTGAGTTACTCCATGAAACTGCCCTTTCCTGTTCAAAGGAATTTCAAACAGTGCTGGTTCGGCTTCGAGCGGTTCGCTTGGAGCAAGATCTTTACTTGATGGTTCTATTGGTGGATCTATTGGTGGTTTATAGCCGGATTCCGACCTACCCCCAGTCGGAATTTGACCTACCCCCTCAGGTTGTTTCGTCTGTTCGAGTTTCGAACGTTCGACTTTTGAACAGACGAAATTCGACTGTTCAAAATCTGTCTGTTCATCTGCTTTCTTCTTCAAAAGCATCACTGGCAACTGGTACTGATTATTCGAACGAACCAAACGACCTGTATCCGCCTTCTTGAATTGGTTCTTTTTGAATAACCATCCGGCAGCTTCCAGTTTCTTGAGCGTCGATTTAACGGTGGTAGGTGAAACACCAGACTTGCGAGCAATGGTATCGATAGACGGCCAACAAAGACCACGATCATCCGAATGGTCAGCTAGGCAAAGCATCACCAACTTATCAGAACCTTTAAAACTCGGAATGTCCCAAACGTAGCTCATTACCTTAACTGACATTATGCGCTCCCCCATGGGTATTTTGGCTTGCCAAGAATCAAATCAGCATCACTATCAAGCTGTGAAATCATTTCTTCCGATTGCTCAGTTGTTAAGTAACCTTTGCATAGCTGAGCTTTTATCCAATTACGACGATCTGACTTCCAGATCTTCCGAAGCTGTCTGTCGTATTCTTCAACAATTTCAACTCTGTTTTGGTAATCCCGTTGTTCGTCACTGGTCAAGAAAGGCTTAGCATCTAATTGCTTGATGCGCTCGATCGCGCATCTCTTATCAATCGCCAACAGATTCATACTTCCACCTTCCCTACAACCAAACGCGCCTTACCTTTTCCAAACACAGCAAAGTTGTTCGCAAATAAAATCAGCACGAAGCCAGTTATCGTCTGAGTATCCAGCAAAGCTTTATATAGAGAACGAGTGAGCAGGGAGAAGCAGCCTGTTGTTAGCTCTTGGCCGTCATAGTCAAAAAACGTAGCCTTTAGCATCAAATAGCCCTCCCCTCATAAACAGCAGTTACGTAAATACGCTTCGCTTCGAATAAGTCTGCTAATTCATCATGGGTGAGCATGATGCTCTGTCCTTTCTCCACCTTGTAAAACTGGTTTTGGTGGTACCACAATGAATAATTGAGTGTTATTCTTCCCATCACTACTCCGTGATCTTTGCTGGTGACTGAGTGAGATGTGATTGTTCCTCGCAAGAATCATCACAACCCGGCTTTAAACCGTTGCCGCGGTTTAAAGCCACTTCATCATCTATTACTCGTAATCGACGTTCGCACTTTGCTTTTAACAGCTGGATTTGCTCACGTTCGTAGACTTCTGACGATTGGCCTTGCGCCATCATTAGCTTTGCCGAGCTGCAGGTGATGTCTGCCATCTGTGAAACGGTTTGCCAAAATATTTCTGTTTTCATACAACCTCCGCATATAGCGCATCGAGCTTCAGCATGAAGGCTTCGAAAGTCGCGTGATATTCCGCTTTTAATTGGGCGATGAGCGCACGTTCGCGAGCATCAAACACACCATCCTCTTTCGCTTCTTCAATTGTTCTATCCAACAGCCCTTTCACCGCATTAAGATGTAAGTGGCAATCGAACATATCCACCGTATCTAGCTCAGCAACATCAGGCTGCTCTACCACCATGCAGCTAACACGATTAGCAAAATACTCTGCAACATATGGGGTGTTTGTAAGCTCTGCCATTTCCACCAGCTCATCAACACTAAAAAAGCGAGACCTCTTCTTCTCGTATAAGTGATTGTTAAAAATGTCGATCGACATACCAAGAACTGCAGCCACCGCCTCTTTACCACCGGTGACGCCTGCAATGGTTTTATTCACCATCTCTTTCTTATTCACCATTTGCTCCTTTGATTGGTGGTTTAACTCCTTGCACCTTTGTTTCACAATCTTCTTGTGGGTCTGGGAATACATCTTCGAACTTGCAATCAGCACCTAGTAAATTCAAAGCATTCACGATTCGCCAACCAAGGACGGTATCAACGGTTCTATTCCCATTTTCATAGTGGTTAATGGCGCTTTGGGATACACCTACCTTTTCTGCTAGAGTTTGTTGTGTGACTCCTAGCTCGCCACGAATAGCTTTTAAATTCGACATGTTACCCCCTTAGTAATACTAAATATTACATTATGGAATTTTTTTGAGCAAGGAAATATTACGATATGGATATTTATCTAGTTATTACAATGAGTAATAATCTTTAACTATGAAAATGAATTGGAATGACCTAGTAAAAGCTAGGATGAAAGAAGTTGGCATCACTCAGAACGCTCTTGCAGAAATGATGGGAGTATCTCAGAGTGCGATAGCTCATTGGCTCAACAAAAATAGAGAGCCAAGCATAGAGAACGTCGCTGCTATCATGAAGTGTGTTGGCTTAACTCATATGATGCTTGATTCGGATGGTTTTATTGACTACCCAGATGACAGTGTTGCCAATGTCAAGAAGCTCTATATACAGCCTACATATCAAAAATCTTTTCCTGTCCTTAGTTCAGTTCAAGCAGGGCAATGGCACGAAGCCATCGAACCCTATTCAATTGAAGAAATCAGCGAGTGGCACCCTACTACAGAACGTTGCAGTGAGCGTTGCTTTTGGCTGACGGTTCAAGGTGATTCAATGACGTCACCAACAGGAGTTAGCTTCCCTGAGGGAACTATGGTGCTTGTGGACACAGAGGTCGACGCTGAGAACGGCAAGTTGGTGGTAGCAAAACTGACTGATGTAAACGAAGCTACTTTCAAAAAATTCATTGTTGACAGCGGACAGAAGTACTTAAAGGCTCTCAACCCAGCATTCCCAATCTTACCAATCAATGGCAACTGTAAAATTATCGGTGTTGTAATCGATGCTAAACTGAAACTCTTCTAAGGATCAGTAAAAATCCCTCTCGCATTCTTGATGCTTGGAATACTGGCATTGCTTGCGACTCTGATTGCAAAGAAAAAAGAAATTAATGAGTTTTATTACAAAGAAATCGCTAAGTTAAATGCTGAGCGCAAGTCAAAGCTAGCTGCACTTAAATAATCTAAACCGAAAGTTTCCTAAACCGCTACCTTGGCGGTTTTTTTATGTCCAGAATAAATCACAAACAATAATTCCATTTTGTAATTGACCATCAAATTCCATTATGTAATATTAACCTCATTCCAGTTGGTTAACTAACTACTGAAGCGAGGAAATCACATGTCTAACCAAGAAGCAGGAAACCTCAGTCTTGAGGACCGCACTACTAACTTCCCAAAACTTATGCAGGAACTGGACGGCGGCGTTGTCTCCAATGTCGTCGGTTTGGCGTTATCTAACGTAGCCCGAGCTGTGTCCTACAGCGATAAGCAGGGAAACGTGAAGATGGATCTGAAGCTCAAACCAATGGGTACCAACAACGAAATGGTCGAAATCACCGTCAACATGTCGGTAAAAGAGCCAAAAGCCGGATTCGGTACCAAGTCAGAAGACTTCCAATACACCTCAATCGCGTACGTGGGCAAAGGCGGCAAACTTACCTACGACCGACCAAAAGAAGATATTCACGGCCAAGCCGTTATTGAAGAAGGCATGCTGCGCGAAGTTCGCGGCTAACCCACTCCACCAGCAACTCACTCAAAGAGAGAATACATAAATGGATAAATCAGCAATCCAGCAGATCCAAGAATCAGCGAATGCACAGCAGTTTTTAAAGCAGTTAGAACAAGCAGGCTTCCCTGTTGCGGCTCTGCCTCAGTCTTTCAATCTGCATGATTTAGAAGAGTACATGCCAAACCGCAATTATTTTCGCGGCACAATGAAGACTGCCAATATCGACGAGTTTGTGCGTTACCACGAAGAGTATCAAACCGAGGGCAATCAGTGCTTTATCAGTGCAGACCGTATGGCTGCAGTGACTATTTTTGACCTTGGTACTCATAACCTCCCTGGGCACTGTAAGCATCAAGCGAACTTGATTCTGCGCCGTACCGCAGCATTTAAGTCCCTAATAAACATTAACGAAGAGCGCCTAGGACAAAAGAAACTGGCTGAGTGGGTAGAAGACTACAGCGAATTTGTTCAGGTCTTCTCTACGGCTGGCGAAGTTATCGAAAACTCTATCGCGTCTGCGGCAATTCGCAATATGAAGTTTGAAGCAAAGACGGGGCGAGAGTCTAACGTGGATGACTTCAGCCACCATCAATCTGAGTACGAGTCTGTTGCAGTCCGTACCAAGGAAGAGTTCCCAATGCCAGCGGTGTTTAAGTGCGCGTGTGTGCCTTACTTGGGTTTGGCAGAGCGTACCTTTGAACTGCGCATGAGCACAATAGGTAATGAAACCCTAGTCCTTCGAATCAAGAAGCTTGAACAGCACGAAGAAGAGATGGGCGAAGAGTTCCAAACCAAACTTCAAGCTTGTTTTAAAAACGGTGAGATCGATATTGACACCTTCATTGGATCATTCAGCTCTTAACTAATATTGGCGCCCTCTTCTTAAAGGGGGCGTATCTTGCGAGGAAATATCTATGGCGGCAACCATCGATACACAATTCGGGCAGGTCACGACATCGGCCCCTTACTTTAGTCACCAGCTAGGTTGTGAAGTGATCAACCTAACTCTGATAAAGCCAGAGAACGAGAGCAACGGCTGGGGCATCAGCAAAGAATGCCCTTCTAATGTTTCGCTCACCAATCAATTTCTAAATATGTTCGCCAGAGATGCAGCACAAGTAATGTAAGGATTTCGCGATGGGCATGACACAAGAAAAGATCAATAGAGCGGTTGATGGTGTGATGGAACTTCGCCCAACTGGTGCGCGTTTACCAAAAGAGCAACCCAGCAGCTAACGCGTCAACCACCAAATTAAGAAGAGTATGGTGGTTGCCCTGCTCTTCTCTCAATTCAACTATATTAGGAGTTTACCGATGAGAACGTTTACGGTGATTCAATTAGAACCTAGCCGTTGGGTGAAAGAAGACCTTTTAACCGATTTAACAGGCATGTCCACCAATGAGATCAAAGACTATCGTCAGTTTCGTTGGATTGAAGGCGTTCATTTTAAAAAGTCGTCCGGTAAGAGTAGTAATGGTGGTAAAGGCTTTAAGTATGACCGTGTTGCCATTGATGAGTTTTCAGCAAGGGAAAGGGTTGCGTAATGAACACACCTGAAGGTGTAGAGATCCGCGGTAAGTCTATCCGTATTAGTTTTACTTACCGCGAGATGCGTTGTCGAGAGACCCTGAAAGGCTGGGAAGTCACCAAAGGTAATCTCAAAAAAGCGAGTCAACTTCGCGCTTCTATACTTTCTGAAATTTCATTAGGCACATTTGATTACTTATCTCGTTTCCCAACTTCAAAAAAAGCACAGCTCTTTGCCACACCAGAACAGAGAGGTAAGAACCTTACCGTTCGCGAATTGTTTGATGACTACATTCAATTGAAGAGGACAACAATGGCGTCACAGTCACTCTATGTCTTAAAGAATACGGCGAGAGCATGCTGCTTATTTATTGGTGAGGAACGTACTATCTCCAACATAACGATTATGGATGCCCTAAAGTGCCAAAAGTTAATGGTCGACTCCCCTACTCGCAATGGAAGACCACGAAGCGCAAAGACGATCAATAATATGATCAAACTTATGCGCCGATGCTTTGATTTAGCAGTCAAATCAAAATTTATCGATGACAACCCATTTCTGCACGTTGAGCTACTAAGAAGTGGCTCTGGTGAACCGGACCCACTAGAGCTAGAAGAGTTCCACCAGCTAATAGAGTCAACGACAAACTTACAGCAACGGAATATATTCACCTTAGCCATTTACACCGGCATGCGAACTGGTGAGCTCTGTGCGTTAGCATGGGAAGACGTCGACCTTGAGAAAGGTACGATCGAGGTTACTCGCAACGTCACGATTGAGCGAAAGTTCACAACGCCAAAAAATAAGAAGTCAGAGCGAACTATTCACTTACTTGAACCAGCTCTCCTTGCCCTTAAGTCTCAAAGAAAGTTAACTATGCTTGGCCCGGTTAGAGATATTTTAGTGGAAGTAAAAGGCTCAAACACGTTTCGCCAGGAAAGCGTTCAATTCGTGTTTATTCCGGAACATCGTAATGGCCAAGAAACGAGTGAGACCTATAAAACGACAACATACAATCGACTATGGTCACGCGCACTTAAACGAGCAGGCATTCGCCATCGCTGCTCATATCAATCTCGACACACTTACGCTTGTTGGTTGATCACCAAAGGGGCAAACCTCTCTTTTATTGCTGAACAGATGGGACACAAGAGCACGATGATGTTGGAGCGCGTTTACGGCAGATTCATGAAGTCACACTCACATGAACAGATCGAATACCTAAATGGGATTATGGCTTCGAATAAATAAGGCCATTCGAATTATGATGTGCATTTCAATGTGCCAAGCAGAACGACTCGATTGCGAGTTGCCAGAAATTTACCTCCAAAGTGATTAACTCTAGTTAACCATCCTAAAATGTAACACTGAACATAGAAGCAGTGTTCTTCCTGCTGATATAAATCCGATAGTGGTAATGTTAGCTGTTAGCAAACTTACTTTTGCCCCTTTATGAGGTGCAACTATCGGCCTTTTCAGTTTGCTAAAGCAACGTTCAACATACCTTTACTAATACTAGTAAAATGTTAAAAAACGTGAAAAGAGCTTTAGTAAGCAAGGAGCAAGGTTTAGTGGGATACACGAAACAAAAGAAATGAAATGGGTAAAATCTGAGAAAGTAACCGGGTCAAAATAGGAACCATCCATACTGACTAAAAAGGGTTATTAGTCAGTAGAGTCAATGCTACTAGACTCAGCAAAGAGGAGAAGAGACGCTATCTTTTGTGGCGGGTGTGGCGGTGGTTATCACTGAGGCCGTTGGTTAAAAATGATTAAAACTTAACGTTGGAGATTCGCTCGGCATGAAAACGGTAGTTTGTGAAAGATTGAGCTTGTCGATGTAACCTTACCACTAACAACCGTTTTTTTAGTTCCCGTGAATCTGTAAAGAACCATTTAATCTAGATATTTACGAAGCCATATCACCAACGTATCTTCTGCGAAGGTAATTATATGTTTTAAAACAAACTGGTATCGAATGAAGAATAATCATGCGGATAATATGGCTAAGCATGATTAAGGCAGGCTCAAGCCCTAAGTAAATGGCGGCGACTGTCATCGACTCCACGCTGCCAGGCACCCATGACATCAATAGCAAAATAAACTCTCTATCAATTAGCAGACTAAACACATAGGCAAAAATTACCGTAACTATAAGACTTAATGTTGTAGCAATCACCCCGGCTCGAGCGTATGAGAGTATTTGTGTTCCAGAAATATCTTTCAATCGAATCCCAATCAATGCTCCGAGTGCTGAAGTCGCGATAAACACAAGCTCTGCTGGGACGCTAAAGTTTCCTGACGGAATCGCTACATTTGTTACAATGGTCATGATCATACCCGTGACCATATAAGGTGCCGGAGTACCAATCTTCTCAAGAAACACACCTGATAAGTACGCTAAAGCTAATGGGATTAATATCCAAGTACTATTGGTTGAGAGCGCTCCTCCTGGTACTGGTGGATTATCTGTAGATACCAACAGGGCGGAAGCTATCACTAAGAATACAAGTCGGACCGTGTGCGTAAAAATTACCTTATTAGACGGTTTGTTGTGATTCTCATTGATAACAAGAACTGCGGCCATCGCTCCCGGTACAGAACCGAGTAGACTTTCATATTTCGACCAATTCTCCCGTTTATTGAGCCAAAAATAGGAAATGAGAACTTGACATATCATGCACAATACCAGTCCAGTCAACAGTGATAAGGGAAAGCCGCTGCTCAGCGTTTGCATTGGAACCATCGAACCTACTGCAGCCCCAAGAATCAACTGCACTGAAGTTAGTGTACTTTTAGGAAGCGCCAACACTATCCCTAGCTTTCCTGCGATTAACAACGCTATCAATGAGCCAAGCATCGCACCAAGTGGTACCCCAATAAAGGTCAATGCCACAGAGCTGAAAAAAGCAATAACTATGGCTAAATACATGCTTTCGTTTCCCTACTCATTAACTTAAACGAAGATAATAACGTCGCTATCTGGTTGTTTATTACATCAATGTTGTTGGCCATGTAAAAATCACCACAAGTAATTTGTCCGAGAGCATAAAGCCCTGGCTGAGTATTTCCAGACTTAGAAAGGACTGAACAAGTTAATGGACAGACGCGGATCCCCCCGTATTGGTTTTCTGTTGCTAGTTCTCGAATAATTAGGCTATCAAGAGCCGGATTACTTCTATCCAGTGCACGCCGTATACCAGTGGCGTTGATGATGTGATCGAATAATAGCTTTTCATCGCCAATCTCCACACAATACTCCCCATTACTAAAAGAAATATTAGTGACGTTTTTGCTATGTGATACCTTGCCTCTTTCAATCAACTGTTCGATAGCATGATAATTCTGTATCGATATCGGCACTCGCATATTAGCCCAGCTACTTTGGAAAGTGTTGAATAAGCGACTTTTTGATCTGTCGGAAAGGTTTTGCCACAACAAAGATAACGAGTAGTTGGCGGCAGCAAGCACACTAGTGACTAAGTCCCCATTTTCCAGCATCTTAGTGGTAGCCAGTTGAGATATGGTTGAAGTGATCCCCTGATAACGTAATTCTTTGTTAATCAGATTTAATACTGCTTCAAGAGTAACAGTATCCCTAGATTGGATGAATGCCTCAACCCCTACTGACGACAGGTATTTAAGCTCGATGTCATAATATCGGTTTATCGGTCTTGGTCTATCAGATACGCGTGACAGCATTTTAGCATGAGATACCTTGGAATAATTGAGGCCCATCGCCACGTCATATGCCGTCAACCGACATCCCAGTATCCCCACTCGGCCTGCTAAGGAATTTAATCTGTGAATAGGGTAAGGATTCGAAAAATAACTTTTCGTCCCTGTAAGCTGGTACGGATCTGATTCAACGCTGGTTCCGGTACAAAGAAAAACCGCGTCATAAATGTCAGTCGTGCTTTCTGTGATCACACGCCATCTATCATCAATCTGACAAATATCTTCCACTTGATGATAGATTTTAGAGACTTGGCAACCTAGGTGGCGATACCGTTTTGTTACCTCAATAAGCTTCTCTTTGAGAAAATCTCCAAAAAGTGACCGTTTCAAGAATGAATCTGGAGAGACTTCAACTAGCTCAGGGTTAGAAGACATAATCCAACGGAGAAAGTCCTGTTTGTCATTCATGTACATGGCTTTCGCTGGTCTATTCAAGATATTAGAGTCAACATCCTTTTGATACGCCAATCCTGTTCCTGCTTGACAAGCTTTATCATATAAATCTATTTTAATCTGAGTTTTCTGTGATTTGAACATAGATTCTAGCATTGAAAAAAGAGATGTCCCCGTATAACCAACCCCTATGATAGCTAGTTTCATAATATGTTTACCTTATTATCCGTTATATGAGGTTTTTCGGTCTTCCATTGGGATTGACTCTGGAACCACTGATTCAACGCTGACAAATGGGATCTTACTTCGGCTTCCGTATTTCCTTTCACAATAGCACTCATAATTTCGGCATTAGTGAATGACATCCCCGTATACTTATGTAAAAAAGAGCCTGTGAACTTGTAATTTAAAACATACTCCAAGTCACACGCCTTTGGTGCTACTAGCAAGGTACCTTCTTGTGGAGGTACGAGTAACTGACCGACTAAGTTATCATGCTTATTGATGGTGGGAATAGTTGCCTTAGGATCTCTTAAAGCAGCTAGGTAAGACATCCTTAAGTCGATTCCCCACGCAGCTTTAAGCTCTTCATTAACAAAACACCCTCCAAGGCGCTGCGCAATCTCACCAAGAATGATTTCACCATCCTCTGTTATAAATATTTCTAAGTGAAATAAGAAAGTGTTTTCCGACGGCAAAGCTTCTAAAATGAGCCACTCAGTGTAAGCTCTAATTTTTTTTGCCATTGATGACGCTGGATCTACCATCTGTAAACCAAATACGGTTCCGGAAAGAAAGTCCAAACAAGACACTAAGGCTTTACTCGCTGAAATTACTACTGGCTCACCGTTGATGATTAACCCATTGATCTGATAGTGATCACCTTGGACAAACTCTTCGACCATTAAATTGAAGAATGTAGTAGTTTCCGCTTTCAATAGATATGCTCTAAGTTGCGCTTCATTTCGTAGAACTTCAACGCCATTGGAACCACGACCATCACACGGCTTTACAACAACAGGGTAGCCACATTGTTCAACAAAGCAGGTAAGCTCTGTCGAGTTGCGCACACGTGACATGACAGGAATTCGAGCGCCTTTTTCTTTAGCAAGCGATTTCATCTCATATTTATCCCTGAAAAAACGCATACGCTGAGAGGAACCCTGTGTAACTTCAAGCTTGTCGTTTATACGTGCAACTCTTTCGAGATCAATTTCTGCCAAAGCGGCGATTATAGGGTCTGTGAGCAACATTGCTCGTTTGTAAACATCTAATTCAACCAATGGGTTGTCGTTAAATTTCTCGTACAAACAGAGTTCAAAATTAGAGCCAAAATGATGCTTCAGAGCTTCTTCTTGACTGGCGCAAGAATAGATAATTGCTTTATTGCCAATACTTTGTTCCCAACACTCTATTGAATGTTGCAATAGTATTTTGGGCGGTGCTAATAAGATCAGTTGTCTCACGTTAATTCCTCTCTCGATTGATCGTGAATATGAACATGTCTCTAAATGCCTTTCCTGGGAGAAGAGGTACTATTGGGGAAGCATAGTGATGAAAATGTCTATCATCTATAATTAGTAGATCGCCAACTTCAAGTTGGCTGTTGACAATAATATCTCCCTGATGGAGTACTATTGAATTCCCGCCAGCAACATTGTGCTTGTTGATACACAGCGTACAGATATAGTCAAATCCATCTTGGTGCGGCCCCTCTGGTGCCGGAAGGCCTATGCAGTCGTCATCTGCTATTATACGAATTTGATGAACGCCAATTTCTGCATCATCGGTAGGCAAGTGCTGCATTAAAAGTGGAATAACCACTTGTTCACAAAAGGCTTTTGCTTGGGGATCAATACAACTAAAAGCCCTTTCTATGCCCCCTGCATAGGTATTGAGGCTTTTTGTTTGATAGAAAATAAAGGGGGTATCTACCCAGTGAAGGGTACTATTTCTAAAGGTACAGGTTGAGTATCTTCGTTGCCTAAAGATAGTTTTTGCTTGCAAGTATGGGTCATCCACTAGGTCATCAAACGTTTCTTTGAGCAATGACTTTTTAGGGAAAGACTCGATACTCTCAATAATACTTCCTTGGTAAAACTCTTTATTGCCAAAGCTGCTTTCCTGCTTTTTTACTTGTTTGATCGCTGTCATTTGTAAGTTTCACTTTGACTAAAAACAAGCAAGATACTAGGTATATTGGGCTTTAAAGTACACTGCTAAGTTGCTATTTTGTTAATATAGTCATTGATAATCACACGTTTATGTAACTGATAATTCCGTTTTTTTACATTTATATGGAGGTTTAAATTGTTTTAGAGGTTTTTAATGAATACTTTGTTTTCTGCGTAAGTCGGCGGAGTGAAGTCATGAACCTACGATCTGATCATCTACATTCATTACATAGCGTAGCCGCATACCTAATTCTCGTTACAAACCACCCAGCAGGGAGCAATACAATCGGGCGCTTGGGATAATGGGTATATTTTATGTGTTTGGTTATCCTAGAGACGTAATCTGGAAGATGGGTTGTGTTTTGGTTGTTGTTTTAGTAATAGCTTGTACTAGGTGCTAGTATATGGCCCTGCTGCTAAAAACATATCAAACTCAAAGTAACGTAGGAAACAGAACTGGTAGTACGACTCGTAACTGCTGGTAACGAAATATAAAATGGAGCGACATAAGCTCTAAAACGGGTACTTAAATCAAAAGGAAGGAATAGTGATCCGCACCAGCAGTTTTGGACACTGAGTTAAGTGAGTACAATCACTAATGAGGTGAACCATGACAAGCAAGAAGAAACGTATTATCCATTCTCCTGAATTTAAAGCAGAAACCCTGAAGCTGGCGGAGAAAGTGGGAGTCGCTGCAGCCGCAAGACAGCTCTCATTACATGAATCTCAGATCTACGGTTGGCGAAAAGCCACAAAGAAGAATTCTAATATTAGCCAACGAGAACAAGAATTGGCCGTTGAAGTAGCTAAGCTAAAGAGGCAGTTGGCAGAGCAAGCAGAAGAGCTAGAAATCGTAAAAAAGGCCGCCACCTACTTCGCGAAAAATCTAAAGTAAATTGCTATGAATTTATGCTCGAACACCTGCTGAGTTTCAGTATTTCCCGTATGGCTAAGGTGTTCAGATTTTTCGAAGTGGGTTTTATTATTGGGTTGAGAATCGCCACAAGGCGATTCAACGTGAGACAGAGCGCCAAAAGCTTGATATCAAAGTAAAAGAAGCCTTTGACGTTAGCAAAGAACGAGATGGCTCAAGACGTATTCAGAAAGAACTGGCAGAGAGCGGTGATAACCATAATGTTAAGACCATTGCCGCCAGTATGAAACGTCAGGATTTAGTAGCGAAAGCAGCACGCAAGTTTAAGTGTACAACAGACAGTAAACATAAAATGCCCGTTGCTCCGAACTTGCTCGCTCAAGATTTTAACACAACGGCTCCAAATCAAAAATGGGCAGGAGACATCACCTATGTTGCCAC
This sequence comes from Vibrio sp. D173a, assembly GCF_030248475.1. NCBI lineage: Bacteria > Pseudomonadati > Pseudomonadota > Gammaproteobacteria > Vibrionales > Vibrionaceae > Vibrio > Vibrio sp. D173a. The sequence continues at coordinate 76,344 of NZ_JAHGAH010000006.1, read as the reverse complement.
AAGCGAAGGCTGGCTGTACTTAGCTGTCATTATTAACCTCTATTCAAGACAAGTTATTGGTTGGTCAATGAATACGAGAATGACGGCCTCACTGGTCTGCGATGCCTTATCAATAGCTTTATTTCGCCGAGGTTTCCCTGAGCAGGTTATTACTCATAGCGATCGAGGTAGTCAGTACTGTTCGAAAGACTATCGAGACCTCATAGGTAATTATAATCTAAGGCAAAGTATGAGTAGGAAAGGAAATTGCTGGGATAATGCTTGTGTTGAGAGCTTCTTTCATTCTATGAAAGTAGAAGCAATCCAATATGAACCGATCATGACGAGAGAGCAGATGCGTCAAACGATCTTCGAGTACATTGAGGTTGATTATAATCGAACGAGAAGGCACAGTGCTCTTGGGTACCTAAGCCCAATGAACTTTGAAAAACAAAATGTCGCTTAGTTAAGTGTCCAGTCTGACTGGAGCAGATCAAAGACGGTAGAGCAAGATTTTAGCTTTCAATGGTCGGCCGATGGTAATTGAGTAGCTTTATTATATAGAAGCGCTCCAATAGCTTTCGTTACTAAAAGCGAAAAGTATGGTTTTAGCAAAGTGGTTGTATCAGATTCGCCAGTTGTTTCAGTCTGGAGTTCAGAGAAGTTTAGTGAACTATTTGAATAAAAGCCTAAGAAGCGTTTAGGACTCAAGATACTTTTTCTAATGTTCACGGAACGAGTTAGAGCTTCAACCCTAACTTACTTTTGTCCAAAACCTTCATATCCTGCACTCTGACCTGCCTTGGCTAGCCAGAAGTTTGTGAAAGGTAGCAATATGTCAGCCGAATCTAATGCTTACTGATGTTCAGAAATCATTACCCTAGTGTTATGAATACAAAGGCCTTCCTTCTAGCCCAAATCCAACGAGCAAAACTGGATTGTGACAAATGTTTAGACGATCTTTTTGATATGATGGGTCAAGCCTTGATGCGAACCGATTCCGCAGAAATCGATTGGCATTTAAATAACGACTTGGTGTGTGATGACATACTTCTAATCGTTGTATTGACCGATGCAGACCTATCTATCAACTTTAATGAACTTGTACTGAGAGAGGCGGTGAAGTACGTAATGGCCTTTAATCGTGATTTACTGCATTAACGTCTCCTCTGCACAGACGATTCAATGCTTTTTGTCGAATTGTGAGTTGTAATACCAGCTATTTACAGTAAGAACCAGTCGTGACTCGCCAGTGGACAGTATCGAGTATGAGTTACTACAATTAGTGCTCAAATATTCACACGCAAACTTTAACCCATATAACCATAAATAATTCTGAATTGCCCCACCAGCGCCCCACTTCGGTCTAGGCATGATAACCACTAATCAAATCAATAATTTATAGAGTAGATGTAAAAACGACTCAGATCTACACCCACGTGATCGAACGCGGTGCTGGAGGTGTATTGAGTCCCTTATCAAACCTATAGAGACACAAAAGCCACCGAGTTATTAGACGTAACTCGGTGGCTTTAACAATATAACATCTTAGTGACGCTCGCCCAGTTTGACGTTACCTTTAGAATCAAACCAAAGTGCTTGAGCGCGACGTCGACCGATTAGAATTGGCCCATCGTCATAGAACAGGAAGTTCTTCCAGTGTTTCTTGAAGGTAGACCACTTTGTCTCGATCACGTTGTACTTCTCATAACAGAAGTACACCGTCACATCGTCTTGCCAATCAATAAACGCTGCGACCTCTTCCGGTAGCTCAGGTTCATCGGCTTCCCAAGCCGCCATCCAATCGACTTCTTCGGACCAGTTCGACTCTTTCATCGGCCAGTCTGACGAGCTCAAACGGTCCATATCCGGACTTTGGGCACTAATATTCTCTTTCCAGAACTGCGCAGCACGGGCTTGGCTCATCGGCTTGATAAACTCGAGCTCATCCTCTGGCATTGGCATTGACTGGTGAGTAAAAATCCATTTTCTTTGGTATTCGTCCAAAGGCAAATAAGACATTCAGTCTCCTTTCTTACGACTTCAGCCAACCTTTCTCGGTGGCTTCTTCAATCAGTTCTTTGGCTTTGTCCCATAGAGTGACAGAACCAAATTCAATTCTTTTATTGATGGTTAACGCTTGTTCTCGCGTGACACCATGTTCTTTCCAACTTTGACCATCGTTATGGTAGTTGAGTAGCATCGGGATAAGGCGATCTAACGCTTTAGCGTACTTCGCATCATCACTTTGTGCCGCCTCAAACTCTTTCCACAGAGCAAACAGTTCATCACCTTGATCGCTCGGCAACATACCAAACAAACGCTCTGCGGCTTTTAATTCTTTTTCTTCTTGCTCTTTTGAAGCTGCGACATCATAAACAAAGGTATCGCCTGCGTCGATCTCTACGACATCATGGATAAGCAGCATTTTCATAACTCGAGCAATATCGATGGGTGCATTTGCATGTTCTTGCATCAATACCGCCATCAATGCAACGTGCCAACTGTGCTCGCCACTATTCTCTAAGCGTCGATCTGCACTCTTTACCCGAGTACGACGAAGTACGCTTTTCAGTTGGTCCAGTTCAATAAGAAGTGCTAACTGCTTTTCCAATCTTTCCATTTATCGAGCCTCTGCGGTCCAGTTTGGGTTAGTCAACGATGTCAGCACGTGGTCTCGCCATTCACCGTCGATCAACAAATAATCCTTTGCATATCCTTCTCTTTCAAACCCGGCATGTTGTAGCACCGCCTCACTACGCTTATTATGTGGCATATAGCCCGCCTGAATACGGTGTATCTTTTGCACATCAAACATGTAATCACAGGCCATTTTTAACGCGCGGCGCATATAGCCATTGCCCTGCGCGTCTTCTGCAAGGGAGTAACCAACATTGCAGGCATAGAACGGAAAACGACTCAGATTACTGAAAGAGAGCGTGCCAAGCATTTTACCAGATTCGGCATGAACAAGTAGGCAATAGTAACCAAGCCCTAGGCGGTGAAGTTCATTTAACTTAATCAGTTTTTGCAACCAACCATTGACGGTGTAGAACGCCTCTTCTCGTTTTGGCTCGAATGGTGCCAAGTACGCTCGATTCGTCTGAAAATACTCTGCGATCATATCGGCATCGCCAATTTCCGCAGTACGTAGAAGCAAGTCGCCGTCCAACTTGTGAACGGCGATTGAGGAACTCTTATCTTCCATTATAAATAACAACGTCCATTTAATTTCGGATTCATTTACGGATAGTCCGTTTGTACGGAGACCTTAACTTTACGACGAATGTCCTAACTTTTACGAATACCATAATCGCGCAATTTGTTTGCAATAGACGTATGAGACACATTCAAACGCTTAGCGAGCTTACGGCTTGATGGGAATGATTGATACAAACGCTCTAAAATCTGCGATTCGTAATCACGCATGATCTCATCAAGCGAGCCATCAAGGTTCAATGTCGCGCTACCACCGCCCATAGCTTGTGGCTGAGGTAAGTTGAAGTTATCGGCCTTGAGGACATGTCCATCCATCTCGGTCAACGCACGCAGAACCATGTTGTCTAACTGACGCATGTTACCCGGCCATTGGTAGTTCGCTAAGGCATCCACTAGCTCTTCATCTAACTCTGGCTTATCGATACCAAGCTGCTGTGCGTGCTTCATGACGAATAAGTCTAGTAGCGGTGCGATATCGTTCGAGCGCTTACGCAGAGGCGGAATATTTAAGGTTAGAACATTTAGGCGATAATATAAGTCTTCACGGAACTTGCCGGCTTCAGCAAGCTCTGCCAAGTTATGTTTAGTCGAAGCGATAATACGAACATCAACGTGCATTTCATCTTCCGCGCCCACGCGACGGAAATTACCGTCCTGTAAGAAGCGCAGCAGCTTGATTTGCAGATGCGAACTCATCTCACCGATTTCATCAAGGAAAACCGTACCGCCGTTGGCTTGTTCAAAAATGCCTTTGTGACCTTGTTCATGATTAAACGAACCTGGCGCATGACCAAACAATTCGGTTTCAGCCACATCATCCGGCATGGAAGCACAGCTCAATACAAGGAACGGCTTGCTCGCACGGCCAGAACGACTATGACAAGCTTTGGCCAACATCTCTTTACCAGTACCTGTTTCACCTTCAATCAATAACGGTTGATCGAGAACGGACAATTTCTTCGCTTGATTCATTAACGCTTTGTGGCGGTTGGATAATCCAACAAAGTGCTCAAAGCCTAACTGGTTGTTGAGCGGCAAGATCTCTTCGATTTGCGCACCATGTTGGCTAGAACGAATCGTCATCAGCGTGCTGGCTAAAGTGGAGTTTTGTGCTTCGTCTTTGATGTATACCGGCATCAACTCAAGGATGTAGTCCAAGCCATCAATCACTAGGCTTTCGCGAGTGCGTGCATTAACGCCTTCAGACCAACGAGAGAAGCGCACGCTCGGCAACAACATACCAATTTGCGTACCGATCACATCTTGTTTGTGCTGACCAAGCAGAGACAGTGCCGCCATGTTCGCCATATCGACCGCACCTTTAAGGTCGATAGCAAACACAGGATCAGGAAGATTATCCACCAAAGAAAGCAGCTCTGTATTATGGCGCTCCATTGGCATAAATTGGATTTTACGTACGTCTTTGACCCCCGGAATACGGCGGATCTCAGCCATCAACTCACTGAAGGTATCAAAATCGATATCTGGGCAGTTTAGGTAAATGATGCCACTGATATCAATTTCGATACCACGTAAGTCGATGCTTTTAGACGCTAAAATATCGAGCAGTTCTCGGGTAAGACCGAGTCTATCTTCACAAAAGACTTCAAGACGCACTGAAAATATCCCAATTCACAACTGTCAGGAAAAGTTGACAGTAGTTTCTCCCAAGCTTGGAATGGCGTCAAGCAATCCTCACCGTCAAAGGTGATATTGGTTACGGTTTCATCGTGATTGATGCAACTTTCGCCACAACCTCTTTGCGAATCGCACCGAGTTTCACTTGACGCTCTGGATACCAAGGTAAAGGACGAAGCAACGCCATGGATTTTAGACCAAGACGAGCGGTTAAGATCCCTACACCGAGTCCCTGCCCTGCTCGTGCGGAGATTTTTCCGGCGATATCCATCGACATCAAATCCATGCTGGCATCAATAGCGAGCTCACTCGCACCCGCTGCCGCCATATTCACGAACACAGAGCGGAGCAGTTTAATTCGAGAAGCGTAGCCAAGCTCCACGCCATATACTTTAGAAAGATTGTCGATCATTTTGAAGTTACGCCGTGCCACTAGCAACATGTCAGCGGCTGCCAACGGGCTAACGGCTACCAAAGCTGCGGATTCGGTAGCGTGCTGCGAAACAATTTTGGTTGCGAGCTTATCTTGCTGGCTAACGACCATGGAATCGTACATCTCTAGAATTTCAGCGTCACTGTGAGCTGGGTTTACGCTGTTTTTCCAACGATCAAAACCTGGGTTCTCTGCCAGTACACCACTTTGCTCCGCGACTTTTTCACAAAATGCTTTGCCCTTGCCGACGCTTTGGCTATCGATAAGCGCTTCACTCTCTTCTTGCACACTAAAGTGATTACGCAGTTTGCGCAGCTTCCATAACTCTTTGCCTAACGCGCCTAAACCAAAAGAAGCGATGGTAGTGATAAAGCCAACCCAACCAAGCGCTAGCCAATCAGCAGTTTGTATAGCGGTAATCACAGAATCAACCGCTTGCCAGACAACTAAACCAGCGAAGGTGGCAAAGAGACCCGTTGTCAGCCATTTGCGACCAGATTTGGGGCGAATGACTTGTTCGAGCTGCAACTCTTGCTCTGTCTCTTTCTGTTGCTCTTCAATCTCAACGGGTATGAAGGTCTCTTTTTCAGAGAACGTCTTCTGCGCATTCAACTCTGGGGATACGTCCTCTTCCTCACTGTGCATCACTTTTTCTTTGAAGACTTGTTTTTGTTTTAGTTCGCTCATTTCAATTTGTCTCCCAATAGGTATTCCAATGCTTTGTCGAGGCGAATGTGTTTCATTGGCTCATCCGTTTCTGAAGGCATTGGACGGAAAGAAGTAAAATCAAAGCCACTATTTTGCCAATAGGCCGCATTAGGTAACTTCTTCGGCACTTCACCGGGGAACATTGTCATCGACTCGCCATCGAGCGTCGTCCCTTTGAGTGCGGGCACGCTTTTATCTCCCGACGCAATAAAACCCGAAGTCGTCGCTTGAATCGAAGCAATGCTCATGCAGCTCATTTCAATATTCTCATACGCCGCGGTCTGCCATGCTGGATGCACCATTTGTTGAAGTAAGGAGATCAAATGCGGATGTTGATCCGGTGTCACGTGGTCGGCTTTTGTCGCAGCGAACAATACTCTGTCGATTTTTGGTGAGAACAAGCGACGCAAAAAGCTGCTTCTACCATATCGGAAGCTGTGCATGATTTGTTCAAGCGCTTGGCGCATATCGTAAAAGGCTTCATCACCGGCATTTAGCGGTTGTAAGCAATCTACCAACACGATTTGGCGGTCAAAGGTAGCAAAGTGATGCTTGTAGAACGCCTTAACCACCTTCTGCTGATATTCGTGATAACGCGCTTCAAGCATTGCTAAGTTACTACCTTTAACTGGCTTCGTATCTGCGTCAAATCGACACGGGAAGAACTGCAATACTGGCGCACCTTCAAGCTCACCCGGCAAGACGAAACGACCCGGCTGAACCCAATGTAAACCGCTGTCTTTGCATGCATGCAAATAGTCAGTGTAACTTTTAGCGACTTTTTCTAGCTGCTTTTCATTCAATTCCGCAGCTAAATCCAATGCATCTAGCTCTGCCAGCCAGTCGGCAGCAAGCTCACTACGCTGCCCTTTTAACGCGTCAAATTGGGTCTGTGACCACGTCGCGAAATCCGTATCGAGCAAAGGCAGATCCAATAGCCACTCACCCGGATAGTCGATGATGTCGACATTCAACACGGAAGTTTTACTCAACAACTTTTTGGTGGTTTTGTTCGGCTTGTATTTCAGCGCAAGTCGAATCTCACTTACGTCGCGCGTCGGTACTGGCCATTGTGGTGGCATAGCATGAATTTGGCTCATCGCATCATCATAGGCAAAACGCGGTACCATCATGTTGGTTTGCGGCTCACGTTTGGCGCCAATTAAGCGTTTGTCTCGAGCGGCATTGAGTAGCGGCAAGTTGTCATGAGTGGCGGTATGCAGTAATTGATTAACCAGAGAAGTAATGAAAGCAGTCTTACCTGCACGCGATAACCCCGTTACGGCAATACGAACGTTGGAGTCCATGCCACGGCTGATAAAGTCATTCACTTCTTGCGTTATTCTTTTCATACTTTTTATTTATCTCATCAATTCTTGCTACGCAGTGTAATTTTACCAACCTTAATCAAAGATGAACAAAGTATTCACTGCAAAACCTTTTTCCAAAAACGAAAAAGCCCCTGAGAATTTCAGAGGCTTAGAGATCTTAACGACTTTCTGTCCAGTCTAATCGTCTTCAATCAACTTGTAGATCACGAACAAGGCGATTTCTAGGATCAGCCATAATACACAAGTGATGGTGACGTATTTTTCATCGAAGATACTGATGCCGTGAAGAATCAAGTCGTAGCCAACAAAGCTACCAATCACAACAGCAAGAACTATTTGTAGAATTTGAATAAAACGAGGCATGCCGTCTCCTAATTATGGTCAGCATAACAACGAGATTTGCTATGCCTATTAGTTTATATCTGAATATATAGACAAAAAGTGCAGCTTTCGCTGCACTTTTGTCAAATGTTTGCTAGGTAAATCAGCACTTTGTCACATTCTCTCAATTGAGACGTTCGCCTTATGTTCAATAATGCAAAGCTCATAGTAAGCCTAGTGACGAAACACTGTAACCTGACAGGGCAGCAGCTTACGCTTCCATTTCTTGGATTTTTACTTGCCAAGTATCTGGACCAATTTGGTGAGCGTTCGCGCCATTTGAATCCACAGCAACCGTTACTGGCATATCTTCAACTTCAAACTCGTAGATTGCTTCCATGCCTAGGTCTTCGAATGCCACCACGCGAGCTTTCTTAATCGCTTTTGCAACGAGGTACGCCGCGCCGCCAACTGCCATTAAGTAAACCGCTTTGTGGTTCTTGATAGATTCAACTGTTGCAGGACCGCGCTCTGCTTTACCGATCATGCCCATAATGCCTGTTTCTTCTAACATCATGTCTGTGAACTTATCCATACGTGTTGAGGTTGTTGGACCTGCAGGACCTACGGCCTCATCACCGACGGCATCAACCGGGCCAACGTAATAAATGAACTTACCCTTGAAATCAACGCCAGCAGGTAAACCTTCACCCGCTTCTAGCATGCCTTGAATGCGTTTATGCGCAGCATCACGACCAGTTAGAATTTTGCCCGACAGCAGAACCGTTTCACCGGTTTTCCACTCTTGAACTTCTTCTTTGGTCACGGTATCTAAGTTCACGCGACGTGTGTTCTCGCCCGCTTCCCAAGTAATATCTGGCCAATCTTCTAGCTTCGGTGGCGTTAGCTCAGCAGGACCGTTGCCATCTAGTGTGAAATGCACGTGACGAGTCGCTGCACAGTTCGGAATCAAGCACACAGGCTTAGCCGCGGCATGGGTTGGCGCGGTTTTGATTTTTACGTCAACAACTGTTGTTAAACCACCTAGGCCTTGCGCACCAATACCCAGCTTGTTTACACGGTTGAAGATATCAAGACGAAGCTCTTCTTCCGCATTTTGAGGACCACGATCGATCAGTTCTTGAATGTCAACGTGCCCCATCAGAGATTCTTTTGCCAAAACCGCAGCTTTTTCAGCGGTACCGCCTATACCAATGCCAAGCATGCCCGGTGGACACCAGCCTGCGCCCATTGCTGGTAGGGTTTTCTCTACCCATTCTGCAATGTCGTCAGATGGGTTTAGCATCACCATCTTGGTTTTGTTTTCAGAGCCGCCGCCTTTCGCCGCGATTTGAATTTCAACTTTATCGCCTGGCACCATATTGATATGTACAACCGCTGGCGTGTTGTCTTTGGTATTGATTCGCTTGCCCGCAGGGTCCATCAGAACCGAGGCACGCAATGGGTTGTCCGGATTCGTGTAAGCTTGTCTAACGCCTTCATCCACCATCTGTTGAACCGTCATGTCGGTTGAGTCCCATTGAACGCCCATACCGATATTGACGAAACAAGTCACGATACCTGTGTCCTGACAAATCGGTCGATGGCCTTCTGCCGACATACGGGAGTTAATTAGGATCTGAGCGATAGCGTCTTTCGCAGCTTGGCTCTCTTCACGATGGTAGGCTTTTTCAAGGGCTTGAACAAAGTCTAGCGGGTGGTAGTAAGAAATATACTGTAGCGCATCAGCAACACTGCTGATGACATCCTGCGTGCGTATTACCGTCATTGCATGCCTCATTATTGTTATGCTTTGCTTCCATTATCGGCTTGGCTTCTATCGTGTTTGTTGAGCTTATTGCTCATAGATGAGCTTCGTTTTATGTGAACAAATTGTCGAACGGCTGATATCGACACACGAGTAACTGAAGTCGCCTTCTTCTATAGTAAAACCACCTCCAAGCCTTTGTATAGAGGTAGTTTGGCTATACAGGCGAATATGATACTCTTGCTGCCCATGACATGCCATGCAGTGAACGAACTCTTTGTCACAATTTAAACAAATGAACAACATGGATACGCAATTGCTTGATTTTAAGGCATTGGAATACGCCAACGACCTCGCTATTACTCTATTTTCTCGTATCGAGAGCCAACCTTGGGCGATGCTTTTGCGTTCGGCTTCCAATACGCATATCGACAGCCGCTTTGATGTGCTGGTCGCCAATCCAATCGCAACGCTGGAGACCGTCGCTGGCGATACGCGCATTAAAACAGAATCGCAACAATACCTTTCCCAACAAGATCCGTTCTTGCTATTGGACGAACTTCAACAACAGCTTTTGCCAAACCTTGAGTTGGACTCAGAGTGGGACCTGCCGTTTGTCGGCGGCGCGCTGGGCTATTTTAGTTACGATTTAGGGCGCCGCGTAGAGTCCATGCCAGAACTGGCGACCAAAGACCTTCAAACGCCCGACATGGCTGTTGGGTTATATGAATGGGCATTAGTGATCGATCACAAGTTGAAGAAAGCGTGTATGGTAGGCCAAAACATTGAGCAAGCTTGGCAATGGCTTAATTCACAATCTCCAGCAGATGGTGAAGACTTCAAGCTGATTGGCGATTGGCGATCGAATATGACGCAAGACTCTTACGCTTCGCGTTTTGATCGCGTTCAAGAATATTTGTTGAGTGGTGACTGTTACCAAATCAACTTAGCGCAGCGCTTTAATGCTTCTTATCAAGGAAGCGAGTGGCAAGCTTACACAAAACTAGAAGCGGCTAACCAAGCCCCTTTCTCTGCGTTTATTCGTATGCCTCATTCGGCAATCGTAAGTGTGTCACCAGAGCGCTTTTTGGAGCTTAAAGACAACGTCATTGAAACCAAGCCAATCAAAGGCACACGTCCACGTAGCCAAAATGCTGAGCTTGACCAAGCCAATGCGCACGATCTGCAAACCGCAGAGAAAGACCAAGCCGAGAACTTAATGATCGTCGACTTGCTGCGTAACGATATTGGCCGCGTCGCTTCACCGGGCAGCGTTCATGTACCGAAGCTGTTTGATATCGAGAGCTTCCCAGCGGTTCATCACCTCGTTAGCACCATTCGCGCAGATCTGGATACCCAGTACAGCGCCGCAGACTTGCTACGAGCTTGCTTCCCGGGCGGCTCAATTACTGGTGCGCCAAAGGTACGTGCGATGCAAATAATTGAAGAGCTCGAGCCGCATCGTCGTAGCGCTTATTGTGGCAGTATTGGATATATCTCACGCCATGGTCGCATGGATACCAGTATCACGATTCGTACTCTGGTTGCGGAAGATAACAAGCTCTACGCTTGGGCTGGCGGCGGCGTTGTAGCAGACAGTGATTGTGCAGCAGAGTATCAAGAGACGTTGGATAAGCTATCTAAGATCTTACCAGCACTGAAGTAACTTATATCGCTTTTCAGCATATAGAAAAACGGCTCTGCAGTAATGACAGAGCCGTTTTTGTTAATCATTATTTTTTGATGATCGTTTTTTGCTGATCACTGTTTGTAGCTGATCAAGCAGACTTGCGCCTCATTCATCGAGCCATTTACACATAATCTGTTCAATATCCGCAGCGGTATAAGGCTTGGTGAGTATGTCATTCATTCCTGATTCAATGCACTTTTGTCTCTCTTCCAGAGTTGTCCCGGCGGTTAGCGCAATGATCGGCTTGGTAAACCCAATTTCTCGCAAATGCACCGTCGCTTCATAGCCGTCCACCTCTGGCATCCGGCAGTCCATAAATATCAGTTCGTACTCATTTGCTTTAACTGCGTCGACCGCTTCTAGGCCGTTGTTTTTCAGATCTGGCTTGATATCGAGCTTCTTGAGCATTTGGGTGACGATCACTTGGTTCATACGAATGTCATCCACCACCAGCACAGAACGTCCTGCAAGCTCAATATGCTTACCGTCAGACACATCACCAGAACCCCTCCCCTGAGCCTCCCCTTGTTTGAGAGGAATCTTAAGTTTAAAAATGGTGCCTTGACGGGGCACACTGGCGAAACTGATGTCACCGCCCATCAAATCCACCAAGTTCTTACAAATAGCCAAGCCCAAACCAGAACCTTCAAAGTTGCGCTTGGTCGAACGGTCGGCTTGAACAAAAGGGTCAAACAAGGCTTTTTGAGCCTCCAGTGGGATACCGATACCCGTATCCTCTACTTCAAAGTTTGCATAGCCATTTTGCCATTCCACACGCAGTACAACCCCACCCAAGTTGGTAAACTTAATCGCATTACCAATCAAATTCACCAATATCTGCGTGATCCGTTCAAAGTCGCCAATGAGAAACTCTGGTATGCCGAGCTTCTTGTCGATGGAAAAATGTATCCGCTTTTCCGCCGCTTTGGCTGCAAACACACCGGTTAATGCGTTCTCTAAGTCCTTCCAAGCAAAAACTTTATCGATGATTTCCATCATACCTGCGTTCATTTTACTGAAATCGAGCAAGTCATTGATGATGACACGAAGTAAATCACCGGATTGAATCAAGTTACCAAGGTATTGTTGCTGTTCCTCCCCCAGCTCGGTTTTGCTCAGCAACTCTGCACTACCCAACACTCCATTTAACGGAGTACGGAGCTCGTGGTTGATCATCGCGACAAATTCTTTGGTTGCTTTTTCAGACGCTTCTGCCCGCTTACGCAGCTCGACCTCTCGCTCTAAGCTCAAATGTCGGCTGATGACGCCGTGCACCAGATCGGAAACCAACCCCATTTGTTTGGAAGTGAACTCTTGATCGACTTGATCAAGAGCGACAGAAAAGATCAGCTCACCCAAGATCACTGAGTCAATAATGATCGGTAAATAGAGACGATTCTCGATCCAATGAGGCTTGGTTTGTATCGCATTTTCATGAGCGAGCACGAGATGGCCAAATTGATGGCGACGCAAAGATGAGAGATGCTCTTGGCTCAAAGATAAGTAGGCACCGGAAACCACCGATTTTGATGTCAGTTGCTCCAAGAAACTGGCAATCATGGTCTCATCAAAGGTGCTAGAAAGGAACGTTCGTCCAAACTTGATCAGCGTTGCATCGATTTGTTCTTCAAACTCGAATTTACGTAAGTCGTTCTCAGACTTCATCTCGAGTTTTTTCAATGCCACACTCAGTTGCTGATTGGACTCATACAGCTCTAAGCTCTTTTGCTCTAACAGTGTTTCTGCCGCTTTTCTTGACGCGACTTCTCGTTTGAGTTTCCTTTCTAGTGAGGAACTTCCCGTCATATTGCCTTATTGAGCCTCCAGCCAAAAACGTACTTGGCTTCCGTCATCCGATTGGTTTTGATGTTTGACAACGACACTCTCATTGAAGTGGTTCGCACAACCTTGTATCAGGCCGACACAAACATGCGCCATACAGCGTGCACTTCGATAATCAAACACCATTTCTGATTCTGTTTCATTAATAAAATCAAATTGCGGTGGATTAGCGTCGGGATAGAGCTTCTTGACCTCGACATGGATAAAGTCTTCTACATGGCGAACAAACTGAAACGTGTTCGTGCATTGTTGTAAGCTGGCATGATTGGGGATGGACTTAAGTAGGTTTTGGAACACACATTCACCAAACACCTCTTGGAGCTTCTCTACTGGTATGTCAGAGACTTTACTGAGGTTAACGATCAACTTGACGAGGTCTCGGTGATCATAACTGCCAACAGAAGTGTAGATGCCTTCATCGTTAGAAAGGTCCAAGACTTGGTCTAGAACTTCCAAGCCAAACTTGTCCTCGACTAACTCGATGAACTCAGTGAATATTATCCCTTTCATCGTCTTCAGCTAACCTTATAGTGACGTCTTAAAATAAAGAATGGTGTATAACGCTATAAGTTTCAAATTAATATGTTCTTCGCATCATACGAAAAGCATGTGTCATTAAAGAGAGGGAGCAACTTTGGTTATTGATAAATCTACCCTGCTACAAAACTTTCAGCTGCAGCTTCCAACCGGATACCATAAAGAATCTCTGGGGCGCCTCGCACACTTGAAAGAAGAGACTTTGCGAGACGCCGCCGTGTTGATCGGTTTTGTCGAACGCAAAGAAGGCCTCAGCGTCATTTTGACTAAACGAGCGGCGCATTTAAAACACCATCCGGGGCAAATCAGCTTCCCTGGTGGCAAGTATGAGCCTCAAGATACCCATCTAGTGAACACTGCGATTCGAGAAACAGAAGAAGAGATCGGCATACCTACATCACACATTAGCGTGTTCGGACAGCTACCCAAGCTACCAACCATTAGCCAATTTAATGTCACGCCGTTTTTGGCTTTTGTTTCACCAGACTACATGACTCGCATCGACCCAAACGAAGTCGCAGAAGTTTTTGAAGTACCCGCCAGCCACATTTTGAATCCAGACAAACTCTTTAGTGAAAAATTTAATCTAAGAAAAGCCAGCCATCGTGTATTTGCTATTCTATATCAGCAACATTTCATCTGGGGAATGACCGCACAAATCATCGAATCGATGCAAAAACACATCACTTTAAAATGATGACTTTATTAATTAGTTTTGGTGCCACAAACCAATCATCATGTGCATCAATATTAATAAAAGGTTATTTTTCAAACATTCATTCACATTAGTTTAATTTGATTTTCATAAGGCAAACGCTTGCGGAGAGATAAATTCATACAACTAATGCATCGGATAACTTTTTCTAATCTCAAGCATTAACAATAATCACGTGTAGCACGCCATTTTCGTGATAAAAAGCAGGTTATTGACATATCATTCGATAAGCTCGAGCAATACATGATTTAGATCTAATTTTGAGAATGCAAAATCCTGCAAAATTGCTCCCGACTTATTTCCTGTTCCCAAAATGAGTAACTCAAAAATGATTACAACTACTTCTGCGGCTTCAACCGCACAATCGTCTAGTAAGTTTTCTTACAAAGACTTCACCTGGTGTTTGTCCCTATTTGGTACAGCAGTAGGTGCAGGTGTACTTTTCCTTCCAATTAAAGCAGGTGCTGGCGGTTTTTGGCCATTAGTTATCTTAGCTCTAATCGCGGCACCAATGACTTGGTTCGCACACAAATCTCTGGCTCGTTTCGTACTTTCTGCGAAAAACCCTGAAGCAGATATCACTGACACAGTAGAAGAGCACTTCGGTAAGACTGGCGCAAACCTTATTACTTTTGCCTACTTCTTCGCTATCTACCCAATCGTACTAATCTACGGTGTTGGTATCACAAACACGGTTGACTCTTTCCTAGTTAACCAAATGGGTATGGAATCTATCCCTCGCTGGCTACTTTCTGGCGCGTTAATCGCTGCTATGACTGCGGGTGTAGTATTCGGTAAAGAGCTAATGCTGAAAGCAACATCAGCAATGGTTTACCCTCTAGTATTCATCCTACTAGCGCTTTCTTTCTACCTAATTCCTGACTGGAATACATCAATGATGGAAGTGTCTCCAAACTGGGGCGAAATGCCTTCAATCGTTTGGCTAGCAATTCCAATCATCGTATTCTCATTCAACCACAGCCCAATCATCTCTCAGTTCTCTAAAGAACAACGTCGTGTATACGGTGATGACGCAGTTAAGAAAACCGACGCGATCACTGGCGGTGCAGCGATGATGCTAATGGGCTTCGTTATGTTCTTCGTATTCTCTGTAGTACTTTCTCTATCTCCAGAGCAACTAGCAACTGCGCAAGAGCAAAACATCTCAGTATTGTCTTACCTAGCTAACGTTCACGAGTCTCCACTTATCTCTTACATGGGTCCTCTAGTGGCGTTCGCCGCAATCACTTCTAGCTACTTCGGCCACTTCCTAGGCGCACACGAAGGTCTAGTTGGTCTAATCAAATCTCGCTCTGAGACTCCTAAGAGCAAGATTGAAAAAGCATCACTAATCTTCATCGTTGTGACTACTTGGATCGTTGCTATCGTTAACCCAAGCATCCTAGGCATGATTGAAACCATGGGCGCACCGATGATCGCTGCAATCCTATTCTTGATGCCTGTATTCGCGATGAACAAAGTTCCTGCGATGGCGAAGTACAAAACTTCAGCACCTGTACAGATTTTCACAGCAATCTGTGGTCTTGCGGCAATTAGTTCTGTAATCTACGGCGCTCTTTAATCACCGCTCTCTATAAAAGCGTGATTAATTCAAGAATATAACGATAATAAAAAGCCTCCCAACTCCCCTTGGGAGGCTTTGTTCTGAGGTAATCGATATGATTAGTGTTTTTGACATCTATAAGATCGGCGTTGGTCCTTCAAGCTCACACACTGTAGGTCCAATGAAAGCGGGTAAAGAATTTATTGATGATTTACGCTCAATGGGAAAATTGCGCGACATCACTAAGATCACCGTTGACGTTTATGGTTCACTATCACTGACAGGGAAAGGTCACCACACGGATATCGCCATCATCATGGGTCTTGCAGGCAACTCCCCTGAGAAAGTAGATATCGACTCTATTCCGGGCTTTATCGCTCGCGTAGAAGAAACTGAGCGCCTACCTGTTGGCATGCACTGTCATACAGTATCGTTCCCGAAAGATGGTGGTATGAACTTCCATACTACTAACCTTGAGCTTCACGAAAACGGCATGCAGATCCACGCGTGGATCGAAGACGAAAAAGTGTACTCAAAGACTTACTACTCTATCGGCGGTGGTTTCATCGTTGATGAAGAGAACTTCGGTAAAGAAGTAGAGAACCCAATCAAGGTTCCTTACGAATACACAACAGCAGAAGAGCTTGTTCACCAGTGTAAAGAAAGCGGTCTTTCTATTAGCGCATTGGTAATGAAAAACGAACACTCTCTGCACTCTGATGAAGAGACTCGTACATACTTCGCAAACATCTGGCGCACAATGCGTGAGTGTATGGATCGCGGTATGAACGAAGAAGGTATTCTGCCTGGTCCGCTACGTGTTCCTCGTCGTGCAGCAGCACTTCGTCAGCAACTGCTTACTTCTGAAAAGACAACAAACGATCCAATGTCGGTTGTTGACTGGGTAAACATGTTTGCTTTCGCAGTAAACGAAGAGAACGCAGCAGGTGGTCGTGTTGTGACAGCACCAACTAACGGTGCATGTGGCATCATCCCTGCAGTACTGGCTTACTACGATAAATTCATCCAAACTGTGACTGAAAAAGATTACATCCGTTACTTTGCGGCTTCTGGCGCAATCGGTGGTCTTTACAAGCGCAACGCGTCTATCTCCGGTGCAGAGGTTGGCTGTCAGGGTGAAGTTGGTGTGGCATGTTCTATGGCGGCAGCTGGCCTTGCTGAGCTGATGGGTGGTAGCCCAGAGCAAGTATGTATGGCGGCAGAAATCGCAATGGAGCACAACCTAGGTCTTACTTGTGACCCAGTTGCTGGTCAGGTACAGGTTCCATGTATCGAGCGTAACGGTATCGCAGCAGTAAAAGCGATCAACTCAACTCGTATGGCTCTACGTCGTTCTTCAGCTCCGACAGTTTCTCTAGATAAGGTTATCGAGACCATGCTAGAGACTGGTAAAGACATGAACGCAAAATACCGTGAGACATCTCAAGGTGGTCTAGCAGTTAAAGTTATCTGCTAATCCCATCTCCTCTCTCTGATTCTAAAGCCCGAGTTGATGCTCGGGCTTTTTTTTCATCTCTACATTGCTCTAGGAAATGTTCTAGGCAAATTTCCTTCTAGATTGAGCTTTATAAAAAAATCTAAAATAGTCACTATATCCAGAAGTTTAGGATATGCCCGTAGAAGGTCACATACCTGTCATCGCAATATTGATAACGTATTCAAAAATTAATCCTGGAGCGCTCTAACACATGATTAGGTTTGAACTTGGAAACCAAATCTGCGTTTGCCTGACCGAAAAAGAACTTTCACTACAGCTCAATAACTCCATTCACTCTTCTATTCCCGTCAACAGAATCGAATATTTAATCCTTAGTACCATTGCCGCTTTTGGAAGCTTAAATGCACCTATAAGCCAGAGGAAAATCGAAAAGAAGTTGTCAGCGCAACATCACCTGATGTTGCCGGAAAATGGGTTTAAAAACGCTGTTGCATCGATCAGAAAAAAGTTCAGGCAACTGACAAAGAATCATATCGAGACCCAAAAGTCTCTTATCGAAAACATACACCGAAAGGGATATTTTGTGCCTTACGATAGCCAACATGCCCAAAAAGACGGACTTCTTCAACAAGCAAGAATTCACCAGCAAGCGATACATAGTCTAAGAATGGCGACAGGTATCTGTTTGCGAAGCCGAGTCTTATATCTCAATGTGTTGTTCTTTCTCCTGATTGCGATCGCGCTGTACATCGCGATTTGTTTTTACACGATAAGCACCATCGTAAGGCAGAATTATTTCGATGATGCGATGAACTTTGCGCAAGATTTGGCTCAACGCAGCTGTTTTCAGCACGAGGCACAATTGCGAGGCTTGTTCGACAATATACAGTTGGTTGAATCGGCATTAATGACCGATAAGCATAATATCCGCTGCTTGGTCACCCCTGAGGCCGTGGTTCCGGTTAATCAGAAGGATAGTAAAAACTGGTTAAACAATGAGAGTTACACCACTCACTCATTTTCATTTAATGGTGCTGAGGTGTTGGTTCGTGTCAAAAACATCAACCTATCAAACAATATTGAAAGCCATATGTCGCAGATGTTTTTGTCTGGGATGAAAGTGTGTACTAACACTGGTACCGCGCTAGAGATTGGCGATACGAAAGGCGATTCGTTTCTCTACAACGTCAACGACAATGGTTACAAAGAGATCTATTATGTCTCTGGCCCCATTTCGAGTATCTTGATTTTGAGCTTTATATTAATGCTTATGGTAAGGCATAAAGAGCTGCGAGCGCTCATGGCTTATATGTGGACTATCCGCCAGTTCAACCTCAAACTTGAACCGATTCACAATACCTCAAACCGACAAAACATCCATTACGAAGTGCTGTCTCGCTTTAAGGTTAAAAATACCCAGCGCTTTATTGAGAGTCTGATAGCCAACGGCTTATTGCTGAACCACACTCTACTGGTCATCAAAACCATCTACGCAGATTCAAAATCCTTACTTGCGCCATTGAGCATCAATGTCTGCCCTTCCCTACTTGAGGGCCGTAATTTCGCTCGCCTATATCGACAGCTTAGCCAACTCGACTGCTCGCTATTGACCATTGAGATCACCGAAAACGCCTCGATGTATTACACGCGAGAGATCTTTGACAACATCAATAAGCTCAAAGAGATTGGATGTAAGATCAGCATCGATGACTTTGGTACCGGCAATAACAACGTTGAGCTTATTAGCCATATCACACCCAACTACCTTAAAATTGACCGTTTGTTTGTGATGAACCTTAAGCAAGATGACAAAAAGGTTGAGACGCTGCGCCAGCTTATCGCCATGGGGCATACTTATCATTGCACCGTGATTGTGGAGGGCGTTGAAACCGCAGAATGCGCACATTTATTGACGACATTGGGGGCACACATTCATCAGGGCTTCTATTACCCTCTCTGCCGCTAGCCTCCTCTATTTATTAACAATAATCTGTACATAACCAGATTGCGTACTCTTAATGTCCACAACTATAATGGCGGTATTGTTTTACCGCCGTGAATCGATTTAGGTCATGATCGCCATTAAACCTACCAAGTTGAAAGATTTTGCCAGCTTGATGCAACTGGACGTGCAAGAAGACCAAAAAGGATTTTTTAAACCATTTGAACAGGCATACCAAAAACGCACCAAGTCGGAAGTGTTTTACACCATATTCCACGATTACTTAACGGTAGGCTACCTTGTTATTGATAAAGGCTTTTCTCAACATGCACCGTTCGCTAAACGACATGAGCTTGGATTAAGCTACATCATGATCGACAAGCGTTTTCAGCAACAAGGCGTGGGTACTGCAACGCTGAAAAAGTTAATGATGTATGGCTACGCAATTGATGCAGAAAGCAGCTCGATTTGCGCGACTGTCGCAAGCCAAAATAGAGTCGGCATCAAGCTATTTGAATCGGCGGGCTTTGAGAACACCCTGAAAAGCATTTATGAAGAGAGTGGAAAAGCGCTGATCTTGCGCCATACATTAGGCTGATTTACCCCTTAAACGAAAATAGGCAGGTTCTTTGTAAGCCTGCCTATTCACTAATTAACTCATTAACCCGGTCACACTGCCATCACTTCTGCTTGCCAACCGTAGCTTAAATACTCTTTCGCTAGTTCGTTAGCCACAAAAGTCGAAACGACAACTTCAACCCACATACTGTATGAGCCTGCGCGGTAACGCAGTTTCATCATTTTCATTCAAACCTCTCCGAATAATGCCCAATAGACTGAGGCTTACTCACCATTCACCTAAACTATAATAAAAAAACTGATATCCACGCAGTGGAGCCCTTTGCGCATACGTGCTTGAACTCTCTCCTTGAGATTAAATGGATATAGTGTATGTTATTCCACAAACCTCGAAATAATGCAGGCGCTATTTTGCAGAATGATATGAACAGGATGTAGAGTAAAAATACTGCATTTATAAAAAATGATAAGATGAGCCAGATTTTATGGGCAGCGATATAGGTAAAACGACCGAAACCAATTTTGAAGCACTCATGATTCGTCAAGCGAAGAGCCTGACATCCTCTCATGCAGATGAATGCCAAAGCCAACTTGAACAATTCATGCTTGAAGCCATGAATTGGTTTGAGATCGACCGCATGACAATGTTCCCAAACTCCATGCTTTTCTTCAATCAAGGTAAAACCCTTTCCGTTGCGCGAGCCCCGCACAAAGTACTGACCGCTGACCAAGTGGGTGTGGAAGATTGCGAGCGGTACCTATGCCTGATTGGTAATTCTGAAGAGATTCAAATCTTCGATAAAGACAAACTCGCCAACAGTGACGTTGTCGTCTTACGCATGCTTTCCGCACAAGGGGCTTGCTGCCATTACACCATCCCACTGGTCCTGTTTGGACAACGCTGGGGAGGCTTATCCTTCACTTTATTTGGGAGCAAGGGATGCGGCTTAACACAAAGCCAGATTGAACAGGTTACGTTCATCTCCCATATGTGGCTCTCCTTTTGGCAGCACTCAAAGTTGCATCGCAGCCTACATCGCCCGGACATGAAAACCGATAAAGAAAACCATCGCATGCTGCGCTTAAGTCATCGTCAATGCGATGTATTGGGGTTGTTGGCAAAAGGCTTATCGGCAAAAGAGATAGCGACCGAGTTAAACCTCAGCCCCCGAACCATCGAGTCGCACAAATATCGACTGTTAGATATGTTAGAACTCGACAGCCATGCAGATTTGGTGCAGTTTGCGCTTCGCAATGGCATAGGTTATTAGCGCTTTTTACACTCTCGGCGTTTAGTCTCATTAAAACCATTTGGTCTGGTTAAGCTATTTACTTTTATTAAACCATATGGCCTTACTAAACAGAGACTGGTTCTAGATCAACAGATAAAGAAAAGGCAAGCCGTCTGGCTTGCCTTTCTAATAGTAATGCCAAGGGAGCTTACTCACCCTTGTAGATACAACCTGCTGTACAAGTTTCTTTGATCTCTACTTTGCTCAGTAGAGGAAGACTTGGCTTAAGTTGTTGCCAAATCCATTTTGCTAATACTTCACTAGTCGGGTTTTCTAGACCTTCAATATCATTCAAGTAGTAGTGGTCTAAACGGTTGTAGATTGGTTTGAATGCCGCTTTGATCTCTGCGAAATCAACAACCCAACCCGTATGTGGGTCTACTTCACCTTCTACATAAAGACGAACAAGGAAAGAGTGCCCATGTAAGCGTCCACACTTGTGACCTTCTGGTACGTGTGGCAAGTGGTGTGCCGCTTCGAACATAAACTCTTTGTACAATTCTGTTTTCATCTTGATTCTCAGGCTTTAAAAAGACACGCAATACTAAGGAATTCACCCTTTAATGACAACCTTTATCAATAGGGTAAAGGGAGGGAAAACGTTTAACCATAATGAGATTAAAAGTGAATGAAAAAAAGGGCAATCCTCGAGGGTAACGAAGATTGCCAAATCCGGAGGTTCCAGAAAATAGTTTAGGAAAATGAAACAGGGTGATTGGCTAGTAAAGCACTCTCCCTCACCCTGAGATGTAAGACTCGGAGAGTACGGCGCTAAGAATATCCAATGCATGGTTAACGGACGGTTAACGATAAAAACAAATGCGAACTCTCACTAAATTTCTCTGATCGTCGCCTTTTTGGCACAACGCCAAACTATTGATTACACGCCACTTACATCACATTTACATAACCCCACTATGTTTGGGGTCACATTCATTCAGGCAACTTATCGCTGATGCATCGCTAACCCCTTAATATTGTGGCGTTCGTTCCAATAACACTTATAAAAATATGCGCTCAACCATTACTTTCAAACTCCTACTTGCTCTTATCGCGGTGTTCACGTGCGTACTCGCGGTGTCGACGGGCTATCAGTACTATCAACAAAAAACGTTGATCAATAACGTACTGAGTGAACAACTGCATGATAAAGCCAGCAACTACTTCGACAGCCTCAACATGATGATGCTGACAGGCACCATGGCGCAAAAAGAAACATTGCGACAAAAAGCCTTAGCCCAAGAAGGCATCGAGCAAGTACGCGTCTTGCGCGCCGACGCGGTTTCCAAATTTTATGGGCCTGGCGATGCCAATCAAAAGCCAGTGGATGATATTGACCAACGCGCACTCAATGGAGAACTGGTAATTGAGCCTATCAGTGCTGACTGGGGTAAAGGTTTGGTCGTAGCACTACCAATGAAATCGAGTGAAAACTATCGCGGCACCAATTGCGTTGCCTGCCATATTGCTCCTGAAGGTGAAGTGCTAGGTGCGATTCGACTTGAGTACAACATGAACCATGTGAACTCCCTAATTAACAAGCAAGCGATGTTCGCTATGGGGATCATGTCCGTGATTGCGTTTGTTGGCTTCCTCATTACGATGGGGTTAATTCGCAAAATCATCGTTCGCCCGATTCAAAATACATCGCGTTTTATGTCAAACGTCAGTGCAAGTAAAGACTTATCCAAACGACTTGAATGCAAACAGCATGATGAAGTGGGCCAACTTTCTGATTCCATTAATTCCTTTATGGATACCGTATCAGAGAGCTTAGAGCGTGTACGTGATACCTCCCACTCTCTGGCCGGTTCTGCAGGGAGGCTCACTGATGTTGCCCAATCTACCGATGAAGCGGCAGACAATCAGCAGGTAGAAACCAATGAGGTGCAAACTAATATTAGCGGCATGCTGGAGCAACAAGATGTCGTAGAGCAAGCGACTATCGACGCCACTACCTTAGTCAATCATACCGTTGATGTCGCCACCACCAGCGCAGGCCAAGCGCATCATGTAAGCGAAGACATCAAGAGCTTAGTAACAGATATCGACAAGGTCCGTGAGAAGATAGCAACCTTGAATCAGCAAACGGAAGAAGTGTCCTCGATACTTGGCGTTATCAAAG
Source organism: Vibrio sp. D173a (assembly GCF_030248475.1). Classification (NCBI taxonomy): domain Bacteria; kingdom Pseudomonadati; phylum Pseudomonadota; class Gammaproteobacteria; order Vibrionales; family Vibrionaceae; genus Vibrio; species Vibrio sp. D173a. The sequence goes on along the minus strand of NZ_JAHGAH010000006.1, from coordinate 53,202 downwards.
GCATAGCCGAACAGACGAACCTACTTGCGCTAAACGCAGCAATAGAGGCGGCTCGCGCCGGTGATCAAGGTCGTGGTTTTGCTGTTGTTGCCGATGAAGTGCGAAATCTTGCCTCTCGCACAGCAGAAGCCACCAGCAATATTGAGAACATTATTTCTCTGTTCCAGCAAGGCAGTGAAGAATCACTTACCTCCGTCGACAACGTGTGTCAGTTTGCCCACCAGCGCTCTGTCGATGTAGAAAACTTGTCAGAGACCATGCGCAATGTGGTGGATGAAATGCATCAGGTATTAAAACACGCCGAAAACATCCAACAACAAACTCAAACCACGTCAAGTGTGAGCAAACATATCCAAAGCAAAGTCGATACGATTACCTTACACGCGGATGACACCTCGCAATCGGCGTCCCATACTCGCGAAATCAGTGTTGATTTAGAGCATCTTTCTGAGCGTTTGGAGTCATTACTTAACCAATTTACCCTGTCAGAGGAACAAAGGACTCGGAAATAAGAAAAATCTCTCCTTCAAAATGAATATAAAGGTTGAAGCTGACGATTTGACAGGTAATATGTTTCGTTGAATCTAAAAAATTCTATCCAGCTCAACGCTTCGCTTGTTTTTTGCACAATTTTGTTTAGAGACAGGCACTTTTAAGTGTTGAGTTGAATTTTTACCTCAATGGAGAATATTGAAAACATGACTTACGCGCCTGTATCAGACGTTTTGAAAGGTCAGCTAGCAGTAGACAGTGAAGTAACTGTTCGTGGCTGGATCCGTTCACGTCGTGATTCCAAAGCTGGAATCTCTTTCCTTGCCATTTATGACGGCTCTTGTTTCGACCCGATTCAGGCCGTGGTCCCTAATAATCTTAATAATTACGACGACGAAGTTCTTAAGCTAACTACAGGCTGCTCTGTTGAAGTAACTGGTAAGATTGTTGAGTCTCCTGCGAAAGGTCAAGACTTCGAGCTAGCAGCAACTAACGTAAAAGTCGTTGGCTGGGTTGAAGATGCTGACACTTACCCAATGGCAAAAACTCGTCACTCTATCGAGTACCTACGTGAAGTAGCGCACCTACGTCCGCGCACAAACGTAATCGGTGCAGTAGCACGTGTACGTAACTGTCTATCTCAAGCGATCCACCGCTTCTACCACGAGCAAGGTTACTTCTGGGTATCTGCGCCACTGATCACTGCGTCAGATGCTGAAGGTGCTGGTGAAATGTTCCGCGTTTCTACGCTAGACATGGAAAACCTACCTCGCACAGAAGAAGGCAAAGTAGACTACAACGAAGATTTCTTCGGTAAAGAAACGTTCCTAACGGTATCTGGTCAGCTTAACGGTGAAGCTTACGCTTGTGCACTAAGCAAAGTTTACACATTCGGCCCTACTTTCCGTGCTGAAAACTCAAACACTAGCCGCCACCTAGCAGAATTCTGGATGGTTGAGCCTGAAGTAGCATTCGCAGACCTAAACGACATTGCGAAACTATCTGAAGACATGCTTAAGTACGTGTTTAAAGCAGCACTAGAAGAGTGTCGTGATGACCTAGAGTTCTTCGCTCAACGTATCGACAAAGAAGCAATCACTCGTCTTGAGAAATTCGTTTCTTCTGACTTCGCTCAAGTAGACTACACTGACGCAATCCAAATCCTTCTTGATTCTGGTCGTGAGTTCGAATTCCCTGTTGAGTGGGGTATCGACATGTCTTCTGAGCACGAGCGTTTCCTTGCTGAAGAACACTTCAAAGCGCCTGTAATCGTTAAGAACTACCCGAAAGACATCAAAGCATTCTACATGCGTCTAAATGACGATGGTAAAACGGTAGCTGCGATGGACGTTCTTGCACCTGGCATCGGCGAAATCATTGGTGGTTCTCAACGTGAAGAGCGTCTAGACATTCTAGATGAGCGTATGCGTGAAATTGGCATCGATCCAGAGCACATGAACTGGTACCGCGACCTACGTCGTTACGGCACAGTGCCACACGCAGGCTTCGGTCTAGGCTTCGAGCGTCTAGTTTCTTACGTAACAGGTATGGGCAACGTTCGTGACGTGATCCCATTCCCACGTACACCTCGCTCTGCGAACTTCTAATCACGCTTTAGTACTTTTAACCAAGTCTTCGTGATATCGAATCAAAAAAGACCTCCCTTGTGGAGGTCTTTTATTTTGTGCTGATTGGGGCAAATACTGCGCGTAATGCTTTTTCATGTACTTTGCGCTATTGGCTCAACTTTACGCTCATAATACTTGCAGACTCTGTTACTTCCACATTGTCATTCTCATCAGTCACTACCGTATGATCATAGACTCCGCCAATCAGAACCGGTTTTTCAAGGTCTCTCTGCTTAATGACCAACGACGTATTGATCTGATTTGTTGCGTGTTTAATCTTGCTGGCTTTAATCACCGAGACATCTAACTGATAGTCGGGATGAAGCTTTTTCACCGTCCCTGATAAATCGATGCGCTCTTTCTCATTGTCTACATGAGCCTCGAAATGATCATCGGCTTGGATCTCTGCCGTCAATTTAGATTGATCATAAATCAGAGTGACCGATTTAGGTTCAACGTCCTGATTAGCAGCGCAACTAAACGTGAACACAGATAGTGCAAGCAAGATTGAATTCTTCATTCACTTTATTCCTAGTTGTAGTTATGTCTTTTATGAGTCGTTACCCTCATCTTTATCTGCATGAGCGGCGTACTTAACACCCAATACGCACAAACCAAACATAATAAAAGGGATAACGGCGGCGGTGTATTCTGTCCACGCCATATGAGAGAAAGACTTCGCCAAAATAAGATGCGCAAACACGAGTAAGAATGCGCTAAAAATGGCAACGGCGATGAGTCTCAATTCATGTTTTATCAACGGCTTTTTCATTGTCACTCCTCCTTATCGATGACTCCGTGGAAGAGTGAAACACAGCTTTTCTAAACGGTCCTGATACAGTTAGGCCGAAAAAAGATCAAACAGTTCCATTAGCGAAGTAAATCACTCAATTTGCGAATGGCTTGTTCAACGTGCTCATCCATCGCTAAAGAGGTATTAAGCCGCAGACAGTTTTCAAACTGTGCATCCAAGGAGAACAACTTGCCGTGAGCAATGGTCACCTGTTCAGCAAGCAACGCGTGATAGAGCGCTTTGCTACTGGTGCCTTTTGGCAGTGTCAACCACAGAAAATACCCACCTTGCGGTACATAGAAATCAACTTGCGCGGGAAGATGCTGTTCAAGAAGAGCAATAAATCGTTGTTGGCGCTGCTGGAGCGTTTTACGCAGCTTTCTTAGATGGTTATCGTAACTATCATTTTGGAGGTAATGCGCCACGCCTTGTTGAATAGGAGCGCTGCCTGACAAAGTCGACATCAATTGCAACTTTTGAATCGGCTCATTGAAGCGTTTGTTGATTACCCAACCTAAACGATAACCTGGACAAAGGCTTTTTGATAATGAACCACAGTGGAGCACTCGCTCGTGAGTATCAAAGCTTTTAAGTGACATTGGCTTCTTCTCACCAAAGTACAGCTCAGCATAAGCGTCATCTTCGATTAGATACACATCGTGCTGATTAGCAAGATCGACAACACGATGTTTTTCCTCGTCACTAAGCGATGTACCTGTCGGATTGTGGAAGTTAGTCATGAGCCAACATGCTTTCACATCGTGCTGCTCAAACAGACTTTCTAATTGAGTTAATGAATGGCCTTTCTTAGCATCCACGCGAACTTCTATCGCCTTCAAACCGAGCCGTTCAATCGCTTGTAGCGCACCATAAAAAGTCGGTGACTCAACGACTACAATATCGCCGGGTTGAGTAACGGCTTGCAGGCTAAGGTTGAGCGCTTCTAACGCTCCCGAGGTGATCACAATGTCATCGTGAGTTAAGTTCATGCCCTGCTGAATGTAGCGCTGAGCAATCAAGCGGCGGAGTGACTCGCTACCTGGGGGAAGATTATCCAGCAAGGTGTCTGGCCCCATTTTCCGCCCAGAGCTGGCAAGGTTGCGGTTTAATGCGTCTAACGGAAACAAAGTCGGTTCGGGAAAAGCAGATCCAAGTTTTATTGCCTCTGGCGACGCTTGATGTTTAAGAAAATCATACAACTCATCATTAACCGACACTCGCAGCGGATGACTTTCTGACGTTGAAACTTCCAATCGTTCGAGATCAGCGGTAACAAAGTACCCTGATTGCGGTTTTGCCGTCACCCAACCTTGAGCTTCTAGCAATTGATAAGCTTGCAATACTGTCCCAGTACTGACTGAATGGCTGCGACTCGTTACACGAACAGATGGCAGTTTTTCTCCTACTCTCCATGTATTTTGCTGGATCTGAGTTTTAAACAGCTCAGCCAATTGGCGGTATCGGTTCATGCATCCCTCGTTACGTTCCTACCGAGCGCACCTTAGCATACTTCACACCGATATACCGACGTCACAGTTATCAAACTCGAAACGTAATTAATCAATCTTAGTGATATCAATTGCCGTTACGAAATGAGAATTTATGTTCCATACTTTCAAAGGCATGAAATTTCTTGCGGGAGAAAATGATGAAAATGTTTACGATGGATGACCTCTCCTACCGAGGTGTACACCAAGGAGTTCACAGCTGGGATCACCCAGAGGGCAATAACCCTTATTACTGGCATCCTGATTGGCTTCATATTGCTGAAGACGCATTAGGCGTTCACCCAAAAGCGGAGCTTGAAGTACCTGATGGAGAAACGGCAACTGAGGAGCACGCGAAAGCGGCGATCATCAAGCACCTAAATGAGCAATAAGGTGCGTTTAATACCTATTTATCAGATAGCTATTGTAGCGAAGTGCCAATAAATCTATCTGAATGAGAGCTGTGCAACGGAATGGATTATTTATCAACAAGATAAATAGATAGCAATCACATTAATTCCGATAACATCTGTTACATTTATAGAGTAATGGTGACGCACACCTCAACTCATGACTATGAGAGACGATAATAATGACTAAGTACAACGAAAACGATATCCAATACAAAGGCGAAACTAATGGTGTTCACGCATGGAGCACGCCATCAGGCCAACCTTATTACTGGCACCCAGATTGGCTGCACGTTGCTGAAGATGCGACGGGTTCACACCCTAAGCAAAAACTAGAAGTAGAATCTTCTGAAGCACCGACTGAAAAACACGCACTAAAAGCAATCTTAAAGCATGTGAATGATTGGGCGACGGGTAAACTGTCTTCTAACCCAGATATCGAAACCAACGCCGTTGAGTCAGAGATGAACCTGAAGAAGTAAACTCAGTACGAGTTTCATCTACTATGATTGACCCAAAGCCCCGCACTGTCGGGGCTGTTTTGTAAATTCCGCCTAATACATAACAAGATCACATCGAATTACTCTACAAATCTGCCCCATTGCATGGTGTAGGCAAGGTCGGTGTACCTGACAACGTGTTACTCAAACCAGGAAAACTGACCGACGAAGAGTTTGAGCTCGTGAAAGGTCATGCTGAAATTGGTGCCGAACCGCTGTCAATTGCAGAAAAACCGCTAGGAAGTAGTTCCTTTTTACGAGTTGCAAAAGAAATTGCGCTAACACACCATGAAAAGTGGGATGGAAGTGGCTATCCAAACCAACTTTCTGGTGAAGCAATTCCGCTCTCCGGACGACTAATGGCGTTAGCGGATGTGTATGACACGCTGGTTTCTAAACGCGTTTACAAGCCAGTGTTCAGTCATGACAAGGCGAAAGCCATCATTCTGGAAGGCAAAGGCAAGCATTTCGATCCACAAATTTGTTGCTGCATTTCTTGCGGTCTAAGCCGAATTCCAAAATATCGCTCATCAATATCAAGATGAACAAAACATCGCCGCTTAGCCAGTTATCCCCCTCTTAAAACGCTTGTTAAGAGGTTTTTTTATATCAAAAGCCTTCGTTATGTTAGATTTCTGTTTCAAATCAAAATTATTTTAAGTTTTCTGTTCACTAACTGTTGTAACGAATATTGCTGAAAGGTATAAATGTCTGCAGACCCCTTCGATTAACATGGATGAAGATTATGTTTGAAAAAGTAGTTGCCGCTCCGGCTGACCCTATTCTTGGACTAACTGAAGAGTTTAAAAAAGATACTCGCGCTGAAAAAATCAACCTAGGCGTTGGTATTTACAAGAACGAACAAGGTGAAACCCCTGTTCTTGCGACTGTTAAAAAAGCCGAAGCCGCACTGATTGAAACTGAAAAAACCAAATCTTACCTGACCATCGAAGGTACTGCAGAATACGGCCTTGCCGTGCAAAAACTGCTTTTCGGTGCTGATGCTGAAATCGTCGCAGACAAACGCGCTAAAACAGCACAAGCTCCAGGTGGTACTGGTGCATTACGCGTTGCAGGTGAATTTATTAAGCGCCAACTTGGTAACGTTAAAGTGTGGATCAGTAACCCGACTTGGGCTAACCACAATGGCGTATTCACTGCCGCAGGTATTGAGACAGCACAATACAGCTACTACAACGCAGAAGACAAAGACTTCGACGCAATGCTGACTGACCTTCAGTCTGCTTCCGAAGGCGACGTGGTTCTACTGCACGGCTGCTGCCACAACCCAACAGGTATCGACCCAACTGCAGAAGAGTGGGAAACACTGGCTAAGCTGGTTGCTGATAAAAAACTACTTCCTCTATTCGACTTTGCATACCAAGGTTTCGCGAAAGGTGTAGAAGAAGATGCAGCAGGTCTACGTACTTTCGCTAAGTACAACAAAGAGATCCTAGTAGCGAGCTCTTTCTCTAAGAACTTTGGCCTTTACAACGAGCGTGTTGGTGCATTCACTTTAGTTGCAGAATCAGAAGAAGTGGCAACAACAGCATTTTCACAAGTCAAAGCAATCATCCGTTCTATTTACTCTAACCCACCAGCTCACGGCAGTGCGGTTGTAACTCATATTCTTGGTGACGCAGCACTGCGTGCAGAATGGGAAGCAGAAGTAGCAGAAATGCGTGACCGTATCCAAGAGATGCGTGAACTGTTTGTAGCAACTCTGAAAGCAGAAGGTGTCGACGCAGACTTTAGCTTCATCGAGCGTCAAAACGGCATGTTCTCGTTCTCTGGTCTGTCTAAAGAACAAGTAAACCGTCTGAAAGAAGAGTTCGCAATCTACATTGTTGGCTCTGGCCGCATCAGTGTAGCGGGCATGACGAAGTCAAACATGGGTCCTCTATGTAAAGGCATTGCGGCGGTTCTATAATCGCCCTTCTTGCTCAAACAAGTCGGAATAAAAAAGGTCAGCAATTGCTGACCTTTTTCGTACATCTGTTTGAATTCGAACGGTTCTGATTCAAACAACGAGGATTCACACGACTCAATAAACGAACTTAAAGCTGATGCCCACTTCGTTGATGTGATCAGATTCTCGGCTTTGATAATCAGTGTCACGGAATTGGTAGTAAAGCCCTGTACCAATCACATGGTGCCATTGGTAGTTAAACGCGATCTTGTAATTGTTCTCATCTACAATATCACTGCGATTTAAGTGAACTTCTGCCGTTGCCATCAGCTTTTCACTGAATAAGTAATTAGCACCAATCGTCACACCTTGAATAAATTCACTATCCGATGAAAGCGTTCGGTCGGTATTGTCGTCGGTCGCTTTGGCTTTAATCGCACCAAGTCCATAGATACCATACACATCAAACTGTTCATTAATACCGTAGCGATAGCCACCACCAAACATCAAACGGTCTATACGCAAAGTGAAATCGTCTGGGTGGAAAAACTGCGCGGAGTAATCGACATTAAACAGCCAGTTGTCGGTGAACATATAGTTACCACCCAAGCCCAACTTCGTCGCGTTGGAATTATCTAGCCATTCTTCATTTGTGGTACCAGCACCGATGTCTAGATTGATGTGCTCGTAGCCAAATTTATCGACTTGTTCTGACTCTGAGGCAACGCTCATTATTGGTAATGCTACGAGAGGTGCAGCTAATAATAGTCTTACCATTCTACTTCCTTCCATGAGTGTCATCCAAAACTCTTCTTTATACGCCCATTGTATTGATTTAATTCGGCATCTTGATGACAGCGTAGCCGAAATAATAACGAATTGCCGTGCGACTTGTCTGAATCTTATCATTGCGCACGAAAAACAGTGATCCGATAAGATTCTGTTTTAAAACTAAGTTAAGATTACCCTATCACTTGCAAACCAAAAGGCACCTTAATGGAAGCAGAACTTCTCGAGATATATAACTTTCTCGCCAAGTATCCCCCATTCAACGAGCTTCCGGAAGAAACGCTCACCAAAGTGACAGAGAACATCGAAATCTCTTACTACCGTCAAGACACTCCTATCATTCACTTCGGCGACCAGATCAATGACCTATACATGGTTCGCAGCGGCGTGGTTGAGGTCTACCGACGTAAAGGTGAGCTGTATAACCGACTCGACGAGGGCGACCTTTTTGGTCAAATGGGTCTTCTTACCAACAACAAAGTTCGCTTCCCTGTAAAAGCGATTGAAGACTCCTTACTTTACTGTATTCCGCAAGATATCTTCCAAGAGCTTTACGATAACTTCGACTCATTCGCTGATTTTGTCGAAGTAGAAAACAGCGCACGTCTTCGCCAAACGGTATCCGAAAACAACGATGCAAATGACTTGACCACTTCTAAAGTCAAAACACTCCTCACCCGCGAAGCGCCTACCATTGAGCGCGGCCAGACAATCCAAGAAGCGGCACAACTGATGGCGCAAGATAACGTTTCTTCGCTGTTGATTGTAGACCCAGATTTTGTGCTGGATGAAGAAGATCCGCAATCGCCAGTCGTTGGTATTATCACTGACCGTGATTTATGTACTCGTGTCTTGGCAGAAGGTCTATCACCGCTTGATGAAGTATCGACAGTGATGACGACCGAAGTTATCTCACTGGACCACAACGCATACGTGTATGAAGCCATGCTAACCATGCTTCGTTACAACGTGCACCATTTACCAGTAGTGAAAGAGCAAATGCCGATTGGCATCATCGAAGCAACGGACATCGTTCGTTACGAATCGCAGAACTCCTTGTTACTGGTGAGCAGCATCTTCCAGCAACAAACCATCGAAGACTTAGCCATTGTTGCAGAAGAAGTGAAAAGCAGCTTCGTGCGTTTGGTCAACGAAGACGCCAACTCGCACATGGTCGGCAGTGCCATGTCGGTGATTGGCCGAAGTTTCAAACAACGTTTACTCGAAATGGCAGAAGAAGAATTAGGCCCACCACCTATTCCCTACTGCTTCCTTGCTCTGGGCTCCATGGGCCGTGACGAACAACTTCTGGTTACCGACCAAGATAACGCCATCATTCTTGATGACACCTATAAAGAAGAAAAGCATGGCAAGTACTTTGAAGCGCTCGCACAATACGTCAGCGATGGCTTGAACGTATGTGGCTATAAGTACTGTACTGGCGACATTATGGCAACCAATCCAATGTGGCGGATGACACGTTCACAGTGGGAGGAGTGCTTCGCCGATTGGATTGATGATCCAAACCCGAAAGCGCTACTCAACGCCTCTATCTTCTTCGATTTAGACGGTGTCTATGGACGTTTGAAATGGGCAGAACAGTTAACCAGCTTCATCGTGCGTCGCGCTCGTAAGAACAACCGATTCTTGGCATGTTTAGCACGCAACGCGTTGAACCGAACTCCGCCGCTCGGCTTCTTTAAAGACTTCGTGATGGAGAAAGATGGCCAGCATAAGAACTCGATCAACCTAAAACGCCGAGGCACCGCCCCATTGGTGGACTTGATTCGCGTTCACTCGCTTGCGGTCGGCTCCCGCGCTCAAAACTCATTTGAGCGCCTTGATGACATCATCGACGCCGGTATTTTGCCAAAAGGCCGTGCGCAAGACTTGAAGGATGCGATGGAGTTCATCTCTATGGTACGTATCCGCCACCAAGCTACGGATGTTGAGTTAGGTACTGAGCCGGATAACAACATTGAGCCTGAAAACCTGTCGGATTTCGAACGCCGAAATCTAAAAGATGCGTTCCAAATCCTCAGCAATGGTCAGAACTTCTTGAAGTTCCGTTATCAGGCCAGCAACAAATTTAAGTGAGGCGTGGAATGATCAAAAAGTTATTTCAAAAGCCCAGCATCCAGTGGCCGATGAAGTTCCAGCAAAAGTTGGAACGTGCCACTGACGAGCGCTTGGTCGCCTTTTACGCTAAGGAATTACCTGCTCCGGACACCCCACTCTCTCAGGTGGAATTTGTCGCATTAGATTTCGAAACGACGGGCTTAAATCCGCAAAAAAACGGCATTATTACTATTGGTTTGGTGCCGTTTAATCTCAATCGTATTTTCTTACGTCAAGCGAAACACTGGAAAGTTCGACCCCAGGAAAAGCTCGATGAAGACTCCGTCATCATTCACGGCATTACTCACAATGAACTGATTGATGCGCCCGATTTGGGCGAGATCCTTGGCCCATTATTGGAGAGCTTAGCGGGTAAGATTGTCGTGGTGCATTACCGCCGCATTGAACGAGAGTTTCTTGATCAGGCACTTCGTACGCGTCTTGGTGAGGGTATTGAGTTTCCGGTGTTAGATACACTGCAGATTGAAGAAGACATCCAACAGAGAAAGTCTGGCGGTTTGTGGAATAAACTCAAAGGCAACAAGCCGAAATCATTGCGTTTGGCTCAATCTCGTCGACGTTATGGACTGCCAGATTACACGCCGCATCACGCGTTAACCGATGCGATTGCTACCGCCGAGTTGCTGCAAGCGCAAATCGCACACCACTACCAAGCAGATCAGCCGATAAGCAGTTTGTGGTTATAGCGAAGCGAGAAGCGAGAGCATTTTCTACCAATAAACAAAAAGGAGCCAAGCGGCTCCTTTTTCATACTTAAAAACCAATTACAGTTTAAAGCGTTTGATCTCTTGCTCTAGCTCATGAGAAAGCTCAGACAGATGCGCTGCTTGGTGCGCTTCAACAGAAAGCTCGTTAGACACCTCACGAATGCCTTCGGTGTTGCGAGTGATTTCTGTCGTTACAGACGCTTGCTCTTCTGCCGCAGACGCAATTTGCGTTGCCATGTCGCTAATACGCTCAACCGCAGAGTGAATTTGAGTCAAGCTTACCGCTGCCGAGTTTGCATCATCGACACTAGTGTCAGCAAGACGACGACTGTCATCCATGATACCCACCGCTTTCGCCGTTGTGCCTTGCAGCATTTCGATTGTCTCTTGGATCTCTTGCGTTGATGCGTGAGTACGTTGGCTCAATACACGAACCTCATCCGCCACGACAGCAAAACCACGACCTTGTTCACCTGCACGTGCCGCCTCAATCGCCGCGTTCAGTGCCAACAGGTTAGTTTGCTCTGCAATGCCTTGGATGGTCGAAAGAATGGTGTTGATCGCGTTACCGTGTGCTTCCAGCTCTTGGATAACATTGGTCGCAACTTGCACTTCTTGCGCTAGGTTTTGGATAGAGCCTTGAGTTTGCGTTACTTGGCCAGAGCCATGCACACAGGCTTGTACTGCTTCTTCAGAGCTTGATGCCGTGTTATCTGCGTTACCTGCAATCTCTTGCGTCGCTGCAGCCATCTCATTAACGGCAGTCGCTACCATGTTGATTTCATCTTGCTGGTAAGAGATACGCTGACTACGCTCTTCAGCTTGTTGTGCCGTTGTACGCGCTTGTTCTGACAAGGCTGAAGAGACATGACTCAGTTTGGTCACCATGGTGTGCATGTTGCCTACAAAGCGGTTGAAGTTATCGGCTAGTTTGCCCACTTCATCATCACTGCGAGGTTCCAGACGCTGCGTCAAGTCACCCTCACCTGAAGCAATTTCTTCCAGTGCTTGTGATACTCGGCCAAGATCGCGGAACAAGAAGCCTACCAACCAAGATACGGCCACAATCACCACAATAGTGATCAATACCGCGGTAATAACCATCTCACGCAGAAGTTGCGCGTGGCTTGCTTCTTCCGTTGCGCGATCCATCTCGATAGCGAACATCCAGTTTGTACCCGGTACTTTGCTAAAGTAAAAAAGCTTCTCTTGACCTTTGATCGTTGCTGTTTCAATGGCTCCAGAATTTGCAGCACGCTCAATAGAGCCTTTCGAAAACTCTTGAGTAAGGTCAGTGATTGGCTTAAGCGTTAAACTTTTGTTTGGGTGCGCAAGGAAAGTGCCATCGTTCATGTCGATCAGCATTGCATGCGCGTTTTCACCAGCATCTAGGTTGATAACGTCGTCAATTAGCTGATCGATCAGTACGTCCGCACCAACAACACCAATGAACTTACCGTTTTTCATCACAGGTTCTGCGATAGTCACTAGCAATGCATTTGTGATCGCGTCTTGATACGCTTCAGTGATGATTTGCTTGCCTGCAGCATTGGCGTCTTTATACCAAGGGCGAGTACGTGGGTCGTAATCTGCACGGTTACGTTCTGGGTGAGAACGGTACATGCCACCTTCAGGTGTGCCCAAGAAGATATCGTCAAAGCCCCCCGCTTTGCGTGCTTGTTGTAGGAAAGGCACAACGTCTTTCTCTGTTGAGTAATCGTTAAAAGCCTTAGCAATGTCTTTGCGAATCGATACCCAATCAGAAATACCTTCTGAAGCGGCGTTGCTAAGACTTTGCGCTCGTGAATAGACACCTTAACGCGTCTGATCAAAAAGTTGATCAGCTGACAGCCAAGTGAGTGCTGTTGCCATCACAACAACAGCAGATAGGCTTGCGCCAATTAGCTTTTGTTTTAATGATAATTTCATAATTATTATAAAGGGTTGGGAGAACAGTTTAGGTGGCTGAATCTTACACGCATTTTACAAAGTAATCACGAAGATCATTCACAAAACTGAGACTATAAAGTGTTGTAAAATAAAGAATTTACTTCGCCATTTTTTTGGCAAGCGTCAGAAAAACTGCACAAAAAAAGCCAGCATTTCGCTGGCTTTTTAACTCGTTAATATTTAACGATATTTATAAATCACATCAATTATTGACGCTCTGTTCTCATACCCATCAATAGGCTGACACACATTGCAAGCAATACAAGCGTGAATGGCAATGCTGTCGAAATAGCACCAGCTTGTAGCGCTTGAACCGCTTCTGAGCCACCAATCCAAAGTAGCGCAACCGCGATTGCACCTTCCATGAATGCCCAGAATACACGTTGTAGAACAGGCGCATCCACTTTACCACCAGCTGTAATGCTGTCGATAACCAGTGAGCCAGAGTCCGATGAAGTGATGAAGAATACCAATACCAACACAACGGCAATGATAGACAGCATGTTACCAAATGGCAGAACATCAAACATTTGGAACATGGCTAATGAAACGTCTGTAAGACCGTTCGCACCTAGCTCACCCACATTATTAATTACTTGGTCGATTGCTAGACCACCAAATGTTGACATCCAGATCAGCGTCACGACGGTTGGTACAATCAGAACAGCAGTAATGAACTCACGAACCGTACGGCCACGTGATACACGCGCGATGAACATACCTACGAATGGTGACCATGAAATCCACCAAGCCCAGTAGAATACAGTCCAACCTTGGAACCATGCTTCGTCAGTACGACCAAACGGGTTACTTAGCGGCACTAAGTTTTCTAGGTAAGCCATTAGCGTTGTTGGGATAGAGCCCAGCGTTACCGCCCAACCAATCAAACCAACAAGAATCAGTAGCAAGAATGCGATAACCATGTTGATGTTACTGATGACTTTTACACCGCCATCAATACCACGGATTACCGATACCACTGCAAGCAGGGTTACTACTGCGATTACCACGATTTGCAAGCCAAGACCTGGCTCAACACCGAACACGTGGTGAATACCACTCGCCGCTTGTTGTGCACCTAGACCTAGAGACGTAGCTAGACCGAATAGCGTTGCTAGTACCGCTAGAATATCAACAATGTGACCAGCCCAACCCCATGCGCGATCGCCCAGCAATGGGTAGAAGATCGAGCGCATCGATAGAGGCAAGCCTTTGTTGTATGTGAAGAAAGCAAGGGAAAGTGCTACGACACCGTAGATTGCCCATGGGTGTAGACCCCAGTGGAACATCGTCGCGCCCAGTGCAAGCTTAGCGGCTTCCGGCGTGTTTGCCTCTACACCTAGCGGGGTTTCATACCAACCAGTGAAGTAAGCCACTGGCTCTGCCACACTCCAGAACATCAGACCGATACCCATACCTGCTGCAAACAACATCGCAAGCCAAGACATAAAGGAGTAATCAGCTACCGCGTCTTTACCGCCAAGGCGAATCTTACCCATTGGTGACACAATCAAAGCTAGGCAGAAGATTACGAAGATGTTGCCTGAAAGGATGAATAGCCAGTCAAATGAGCTAATGATTTTTAGCTTAATGCCATCCAACGCTGTTTTTGCAGTATGTGCATCAAGCACCAACGCCGCGACAAGAAATAGTGCAATGAAACCAGCACTGATACCAAAAACAGGATTATGTACGTCAAACCCCCATTTCTGGACGTTGTCTTGACCAACCGTATAGTCGGTACTGTCGATACTGTACTTATCTATACCTTTTGTCATTGTTCCTCTCTTTTGCATTCAATATTTTTAACAAGGCATTAAAAATCATTTGAACACGATACATTTTATTTTCCATGAAAGTGGAAGATCCTACCATTTAAGGCGTTTTTGTCTATCTTTTGCTGATAAAAAATCCAATAACTTACTTTTCAATCAGAAAAATCCACCAAAAAAAGCGAAAACAACCACAACAATAATTAGACCACAAACATTTATTACTATAATAATTCTAGTCGTGCCTTTTTTCCTCTCAGAAAGACCTTAAAAGTAATAAGGAGAGCCAAGGCAAATTATTTTAAATTGGTGTCACGATCCCTAACGTAGCCCTTTAAATAACAGCGTTTTTGAGTTAGTGTCGCCTCGTTATATGATCCCTTAATGACTGGATTACGAAATTGGAAAAGTACGAAGAAGTCTTGGTCTCGATTCGTCAGATCATCCGCGCTATTGATTTACACTCAAAGAAGTTAAGCAAAGAGTCTGGTTTGACGGCTCCTCAGCTAATTCTGATGCGTGCCATAAGTGAATTAGACAATGTCACGATTAAGCAATTGTCTAGCCATACCAATATGAGTCAGGCAACTGCAACGACCATTCTGGACCGCCTAGAACGCAACCAGTTTGTCGAACGCCGCCGTAGCGTAGAAGACAAACGTAAAGTGCATGCTTTACTGACTGAGAAAGGCCAAGAGGCACTAAAACAAGCCCCGACGCCGCTGCAAGAACACTTCATCAATCGCTTCCAGAAGCTGGAAGAGTGGGAACAGAGCTTACTGCTCTCTTCTGTTCAGCGTATCTCTACCATGATGAATGCCGAAGACATTGATGTTGCGCCAATGCTCGAGCTTGGAAGTATCACCAAGCCAGAATAAGCTTCTTCTTTAGCGCTTATCACTCCTTCCCCGATGAGCGCTTTGTTATCCCTTCCCTACTCCGTTAATCCCGTTTCAAACGCGTATTTCGCCAACTCAGCTGTCGAGTGCAAATCCAATTTGTGTTTGATGTTATGACGATGCGTCTCTACCGTTCGATAACTGATATCCAAAAGCGTAGCAATCTTTTTACTGCTATGCCCTTGCGCGACCAATTTTAATACAGCTTCTTCACGACGGCTCAGTGGGTTGGGCTTTTGTGTCGCAGGTACCACATCTTGCGTAAACAAGGTTTGAGTGACCGATTCACAAAAATAAGTCGAACCTTGATTAACGGTTTTGATTGCTTGCACCATCTTCTCGGCTGAGATTTCTTTCAGCATGTAGCCCACAGCGCCAGCTTGCATCACCTTCATGATGTACTCACGGTTATCATGCATGGTTAACATCAAAATTTTGCTCTCTGGACGCTCTTCCCTAATCACACCCGTGGCTTCGATGCCATTCATGATGGGCATACTGATGTCCATAAGAATCACATCGGGGTTGAGCAATTTGGATACTTCAATCGCCTCAAGGCCATTGCTCGCGGTACCAATAACATCAATATCAGGTTCCAGCTCTAGACGCGCCATAAACCCATCGAGCACAACCTGATGATCATCCACTATCACCACACTAATTGGTTTATCCATAAACTAATCCATCCAAATCTAACAATACGGTGATTTCTGTCCCTAGCCCCGGTTCACTCATCAATTCAAACTCACCACCAATAAACTCCACACGCTCACGCATGTTACGCAAACCGATGCCTTGGCGGTGTACAGATTGATTGACCATAAAGCCAATGCCATCGTCACGTATGATCAATTGCAGCATATTGCCCATCTTTTGCAAAATTACCGTGACCTTTTTTGCCTTGGCGTGTTTCTCGATATTATTCAAAGACTCCTGAGCCACACGGTACAACGTGGTCGCGACTTCCGATTTCAGCTTGAGCTGTGCCGTATCAAAATGGCTATCGAAATCCATACCTGAGTGAGAATGAAAGTCTTGCAGCAACGTCGAAAGCGCCGCTTCTAGGCCGATGTCATCCAAGGCACTTGGACGAAGCTGGTGCGAGATATGTCGTACTTCATTAATTGCGGTGATCAACGAGCGTTGAGATTTATTAAGGTGGGATTTGAGCTTTTCATCCTCGATTCGATGCCCCAGCAAATCTAAATGACATTTGCTCGATACAAGCAGTTGGTTAATACCATCATGCAATTCGCGAGCAAGGTGCTTCTTCTCTTCTTCTTGGAACATCAAGGTTTTGTGGGCAAGCTCCTTGAGGTTTTTATCCGCTAAGCGATGTTCGTGTAAATTGATTGCCAACGTTAAAACGATGATCACCGCAACCGTCACAACAAGGATCACGACAACAGTAAAGAAGGTCGTCTCGATATTCTGGTTAACGGCAGCGCGCATATTGGCGACCTCGTGACTTACATCTTCAATATACAAACCAGTACCAATCATCCACTCCCATTTGTCGAGCCAAGCGGCGTAGCTCAATTTGGGGACAACTTCTCCAGTAGAAGGCTTTTGCCAGAGGTATTGATGGAAGCCACCACCCAATTGGGCTTGATAGAGCAGCGCTTCAATAAGATGATCACCGTTTTCATCTTGAATATGCAGCAGGTTTTGCCCAACTAAATCAGGAAGAATGGGATGAACTAAGTTGGTACCATGTTTATCATAAGCAAAGAAGTAACCATCTGAGCCATAGCGAAGCCGATTGAGAATCGCTTTCACGCGCGCTTTAGCCACATGCTCTTCTATCGAGGGATCGTTGTAGATATGGGAAATCGCATCGAAGGCCAGATCAACGGTATCTTTCAATGCGACTTCTTTAGACTTGATCAGGCTTTTATGAAAGATTTCCACTTCACGCTGACCTAACGTCTTTGCTTGGTAAATGGAAATCCAACTGATGCTTGCTGACACCAACAACACAGGGATCAACGCCAGCAAGATGAGTTTAGCTTTGAGAGGCATCCCTTCCCTCCATGAAACGCTGCCTAGCACAATTGATAACCAGCTTAACAACTTGTCTCAAAAGGTAAAAACTCTCAGCTCACAAATTCGCCACTCCCACTTACATTACGCAGATCGCATTAGACTAGCCGAATTACGACATGCCGTAGAAGCCCGGAAAGAGTAACAATGAAGCAAGCACAACAATTTGAATCGCAATGAATGGCATCACACCACGGTAGATATCTCGCGTTGTTACACCCGCAGGAGCCACACCCTTCAAATAGAACAAGCTAAAACCAAATGGCGGTGTGAGGAATGACGTCTGAAGGTTCATCGCAATCAGAATCGCAAACCATGTCATGTTGATCCCCATAAGCTCCGCTACCGGTGCAATAATTGGCACGATGATGAAACAGATTTCTACGAAGTCGATGAAAAACCCGAGGATAAGAATCACCAGCATGGTAATGATCAAGAAGCCCCACTTCTCACCCGGAAGTTGAAGCATCCACTCTTCAACAAGGTAGTCACCGCCCGTGTAGGTAAATGCCATTGAGAATGCCGTCGCACCAAGCAAGATTGCAAACACCATCGCGGTCACTTTTACGGTCTCTTTAGACGCCTCATACACCATCGACCAGCTGAACTTTCTGTAAAGCAGGGAAAGCACTATCGCACCTGCACCACCCAACGCCGCAGATTCGGTCGGAGTAGCAATACCCGCAAAGATAGAACCTAGAACCACAATAATCAGTGCAAGTGGTGGCAATACGGCTTTAAGCGCGGTTATCACCTCTTGTTGGCGGCTGATGGATTCATCACGCTCAATAGGTTGAGCGGCCTCTGGGTTAAGCTTGGCATAAATCAGAATGTAGACAACGTAAGCACCCACCAGCATTAAGCCCGGCCATACAGCCGCTTGGAATAAGTCACCTACGGGTACGCCTAATACATCACCGAGCAAAATTAAGACTATTGAAGGCGGGATGATTTGGCCTAGCGTGCCAGACGCACAAATGGTGCCACAGGCCAGTCCTTTGTCGTAGTTGTACTTAAGCATTACTGGCAAAGAGATTAGGCCCATCGCGACAACCGATGCGCCGACCACACCCGTCGATGCCGCAAGCAGCGCTCCCACTAAAACGGTAGAGATAGCGATACCGCCACGAATACCACCAAACAAACGCCCCATCGACTCAAGCAGTTGCTCAGCCAATCGGGTCTTTTGTAATACCAATCCCATGAAAACAAACAGCGGTACTGCCATCAGCACCGTGTTCTCCATAATGGATTGAATGCGATATGGCATGAATGCAAACATCTCAATGCCTTCTGCCCATACGCCGAAAATTAATGCAATGCCACCAAAGGTAAAGGCAACAGGGAAACCTAGCAGTAGCGCAAACAGAGCTACAAAAAACATCACTATACCGATCATACTGACTTCCTTTTACGACTTACCGTTGTTACCGGCATAGATAAGATGAGGGTTAACAATTTTATTGATGGAATGAAGCAGCAAACCAACACCACTGACCGCCATAAATAAGAATGACAATGGGATCATACCTTTAATGATCCATCGATAAGGTAAGCCACCCGGGTCACCGGACGTTTCCCCAAGGGCATAGCTCTCTTTGGCAAAGTCGATACCGAACCAAGCAACCAATAGGCAGAACGGGAATAAGAAAAGTAAAGTGCCCAGGATGTCGATGATGGATTGCGCTTTGTAGGACAAGCGCTCGTAGAAAATATCCACTCGTACATGGCCGCCCGATTTGATTGCGTAAGGGACACCGAGTAGAAATACAGCGGAGAATAAATGCCATTCCATCTCTTGAAAGGCAATAGACACGTCATTAAACACGTAACGCATGACAACGTCGTACACCACGTTCGCTAACAACAAAATGAATAGGATGCTGGATAACCACCCCAAAAAATCACCGAAGCGGTTAAAGATTCGCTCAATATAAATAAGGCTTCTCATTCCGAACTCCATGGAACGTATGGATTGGCTCCGCTGGTTCGCGGAGCACTTTTATGGTCTTCTCTAAGAGAAGTTTTCTTGGGCTTCATTTGTAGGCTCAATCTCTCGGTATCACCCACTTGATGAAGTTATTGTTGAGCTTGGCTATTTAGGTAAGCTCGGTGTGAAATATCAGACCAAGGGCGTACTTGCTCGATGTAGCTAGCTTGCGATTCTTGAATTTCTTTTGCTAAAGCATCTTTTTCTGCATGCTGTTTTAGGAGACGAACGTTCGCTTCACGCAGTGCAGCAATAACCTCTGGTGGGAAGTCTTTCACTTGAACGTCTTGGTACTCTGATTGGATAGACGCCCAGTTTTTACCACTCTCATGCTTAGATTGCGTGTACATGTCGTACGCTGCTGCTTTCATCGCCACTTGAAGAATCGCTTTCAGATCATCCGGTAGACGCTCCCAAGTACGCTTGTTGACTAGGAATTGCAGCTCAGTGCCTGGCTCATGCCAACCTGTGTAGTAGTAAGGTGCAATTTTGTGGAAGCCCATACGCAAATCCAGAGATGGACCTACCCATTCCAACGCATCGATCGTACGACGCTCAAGCGAAGTGTATAGCTCGCCCGGCGCGATGTTGGTCGGTTTCGCACCTAGCTCAGCAAGGATTTCACCTGCAAAGCCCGGGATACGCATTTTCAGACCTTGCAGATCGTCGACTGATTTGATTTCCTTCTGGAACCAACCGCCCATCTGCGTATCAGTATTACCACCTGGGAATGACAATAAATTGTGTGGCGAGTAAACCTTTTCCATCAACTCCATACCACCACCGTAATAGAACCAAGCGTATTGCTCGGTAGGCAGCATACCGAAAGGCATAGAGGTAAAATAAAGGGTGTTTGGCACTTTGCCTTTCCAGTAATAAGAAGCAGAGTGGCCCATGTCGTATTGACCGGACTTCACCATATCAAACACGCCAAGTGGCGCTTTGTGTTTGTTTGCAGAATCAATACGGATTTGCAGACGGCCATTTGACATTTCCTCTGCCATTTTTGCCATGTTCTTTGTCGCATCACCGAAGATCGGGAAGTTAGGTCCCCACGTTTCCGCCAGTTTCAAGCGATATACTTTATCGTCAGCAGCATTAGCAGAAGTCGCTACGAATGCCATGGTCGCAACCATCGCAGTCGCTTTGAGCACTCGTTTCAAAGATTTTTGGATAAGACTCATCGTTCACGTCCTTTGTCACCAAGGTTATTGTTGTCATCCATTACATAAGGATTCGCTATAGAAGATGGGACATTAGATGGAAGTAAGAAATGGGCATGAACACGCACAAATTTGCGCTTTCAAGCGAGTGTTAGCCATTGGTATTACGTACTAATACGTAGTCTTTATGATGACTGCGTTTTATGTAAACGATAAATCAGGTAGTTAGACAAGCAACAAGAACAGTAAGGCTGAGGAACTACTTAAGTAGTTGACTGCGGAAGAATTTACACAGTATTTAATAAAATGTGACAAATGGCGGCTTTGTATCATTAGAATTTTCAATTAGAAATCGAGAAAAGACAGGCTACAGCCAAAAAAATACCCCGACCGAAGTCGAGGTATTCAATTAAGAAACAGAATTACAGCGGTAATTAAACTGCTTTATAGATAACTTTGTTACCTGCTAACTGCTCTTTTTGAACTAGGTTTTCTTCAAGAAGCTTCTTCAGTGCGCCAGTAGCCCATGATGCCGCTTTAGCTTCTTCTTGACCAGCAGCTAGACCAATACCTTTAGGGTTGATACCTTCAGCATTAGCAACAACGATATCTAATACTTGTTGTTGCTTAGGAGTAAGTGCAACCTCAACAGTTTTCGCTGCAGCTACTTTCTTCTCAGCTACTGATTTCTCAGCAACAGGTTTTTCTGCTTTGGGTGCCGCAGCTACATTTGCTACTGTCGCTTTAATGCGTTTTTGCAGTTTCATCTGCACTTTACGCTTATGAGCAAGTCTCATTGAATATTTCTCCAGTTCACTGCATCTCAGCAGGGATGAAAATTTGAAGCGCGTTTTATACCAAAATTCATTAGCGATTTGTAGGTTTTAGCGGCGAAACGCGATGAAAAATGCGCTGACTGCATAGAACGTCTACTATTTAATCAGATAAATTGTGAACGGATTTATTGAATACTGGGTATAAAAACAGAGGTTTTAAATACTTAATAAGCACATTGGTGAATATTAAGAAAACGATACTTCGTACCCAATATTCATTGAGGCTGAAAGCATGGAAACGCTGCATCTGACTAACTCACACTTCAAATCTGACTCGCCCATTAACAAATTGATTATGCTCTTGGTCGTGCTGATCACTTTGTTTCTTGTACTGATTGCTCCAGGGTGGAAACAAGCCATGTTATCAGTGGTCTTGATGGCCATCATTGTCGGCTTTGCCATCGTAATGATCAAAAAGAGCCAGGTGTCCTTTACCCTGACCTCCTCCCACTTTCAACAACACCTCTTTAAAGGCGGTTGGGTAGTTCGATGGCAAGATATTGACTCCATTGGTATTTGTACCTACGAACAAGAAGGTTGGCACCAGCCCTTACCTTGGATAGGCATTCGATTAAAGCACTACTCTCCTTACTTAAATGCGATTTGTCCACGCATCGCCACAGAAATCTTGCTTGGGCAAAGGGCTTTACTCTACTTGGGCGCAAGACAAAATAACTGCGAAACAAAGTTTGAGGATATGGTGCTCGATCCCGCCCCGTACATTAATCAAAAAGGCATTCATTACGACGGCTTGTTAGCGATGTTAGCAAACAGGATGAAATATCAGAGACGATTTTATGGCTATGATGTGTTTATCTCAGCCAGTGACTTAGATAGAGAAGCGGAAGAGTTTGTGGGATTGGCTCGACGTTACTTAGCAGCCGCCGAGCCAGATGTTTAATTCCCCGATGCCTTTGCTAATGGCTTAGTAAAGCGGCATTTCGTCAGCAACGAATGGGTTAGTTTTGCGCTCGTGGCCAAACGTTGATTGCGGGCCATGGCCTGGGACAAAAGTAACATCATTACCTAGTGGCCATAGCTTCTCTTTGATAGAGCTAATAAGCGTGTTGAAATCACCTTGCGGGAAGTCTGTACGACCAACGCTGCCGTTAAACAAAACGTCACCAACAAACGCCAAACGCGCTTCTTCACTGTAAAGCACAACGTGACCCGGAGTATGGCCCGGAGTGTGAATGACATTCAGAGTTTGATTGCCAAAAGTGACCTTGTCACCTTCATTCAACCATTGATGTGGTTCAAACGCCTCTGTTAGTGGAAAGCCGAACATTTGGCTCTGACCTTCTAGGCCCTGTAACCAAAAGTTGTCCGCTTTGTGAGGGCCAACAATCTCAGTACCACCAAGCAGTGCAGACAGTGGCTCAGTGCCACCCACGTGATCCAAATGACCATGTGTTAGCACTAAGTTCACGACTTCAACACCGAGCTCTTTGATAAGCATCGCAAGCTGTTTTTCATCACCGCCTGGATCAACCACAATGCCTTTCATGGTTTCATCACACCAGACGATAGAACAGTTTTGAGAGAAAGATGTTACTGGAACAACTTGGTATTTCAGAGCCATAGATAACCTATACCGAATAAATTTGCATGAAAACTGCCGCAACTATGACACTAAGCCCTAGCGACTTCAAGCTTTGCACATTGGGGAATAGCGGCTGTCTAACGGGAAAAACAACCGCTTAGAGCGCGGTTACCAAGAGCGAACCGCACCGGTATCAATATGGACGAAGTTACTACGCGGGTAATAACCTACCCCACCCGCTTTTAAGCTCAGTGCCGCCTCACGGACAGTCGACAGCTTTACGCCATCTAAACGGAAATCGATCGCCTTTCCTTCCATGTGCATGCTTTTCTTGGCAACACCGGAAGAGCTGTTTCGCAAGGACGCGTTGGTTACCGGTGAGCGGTAGCCTGAAATCACAATCACTTCAGCTTCCGTACCGATCAGTTTTTGAATTTGGCTGATTTGGTCGAACAAACGTCGATCCATTGGATGAACTTCATTACGGCGATGATCACGGCAGAACTTATCAAGACGCTTTAGTTCTTCATCGACGTAGCTCGAACCGTTGAAATAACACGATTCAAGTAATTCACCAGTATTGAGGTTATTCATCGCAAGTACACGAGGCTCGTCGGGTAATGAAGCCCAAGACACCGACGGCATGGTTGAAGCAACCACAACACCACCAGCGGTCATTTTAAGAAAATCACGACGAGAAAAATTACGACTTACCATTAGAAAATACTGCTCAATTACTGTACGAGCAGCGGACATTACCGAAACCAATTTGATGCGTCAAATGCATAAATCGGTCCGGCTTATCGCTTTTAGGCTGGATTTTCTGTTTACTTATTGAACAGGAACCAGATTTTATGAATTGTAAATTTTTTAAATTAATGACGAATCTCACCCTTGATGATCATATTGATAAATATCATCACGGTAGTACAAGGTCCCCTCTTCTAACCAAGCGGTTTGGTAAATAATGTGCACTTGAATACGTTCAGTCAGTGGTACAGAAGTATTTGAGCGGCGACCACTTTGACGTTTCTTCGCCAACCGCTCTTCAAGGCCTTGTGTCTTAAACAGTAGCTCCGCTAATTGATCGGCATGCTCAACACGTACACAGCCTGAGCTGAACGCTCGACGATCCTGATTGAACAGATTTTTACTTGGCGTGTCGTGCAAGTAGATCGCTTGTGGGTTCGGCATGTTGAATTTATACAGACCCAACGCATTGTGGGACCCAGAAGACTGTCTCATGCGATAAGGGAATGTTCTTGGGTTTACCGTAGCCCAGTTGATAGTCGTTGGATCGATGATCTCTCGTGATGTCCAAGAGCGAATGATCTGGATGTTATGCTCCATCAGGTACATTGGGTTGCGTTTTACCTTGGGGATAATGTCTTTCACCATGATCTTCCAAGGCACATTCCAAGTTGGGTTTAGAATGACAGAATCCATAGTGCCGGTCATGATTGGGGTTTTGCGTGACGCCTTCCCTACCACAACTTTAGATTCAAACAGTGGTTGGCCATCGTGCCAATACGTCACTTCATATCCAGGTACATTGACAAATACCACATTATCACGCTCTTTAGACCAGATACGAGATCGCTCGGCGTTTAATGCTAATGAATGTAAGCGCTGCTGCGGTGAGAAGTTAATCCAACGCAAAGTATTTGGGCCGATAATGCCATCTTGTTTCAAACCGTGAATCCGCTGAAACTCCATCACAGCCAGCTCTAGGTTTTCATCATAAAGCGTGGTTTCAGTATCCAAATGTCCAACTTCAACACCAACAATTTGCATCCGAGCGATCAAGCTAGACTTATTAAACAGCTCATCACCTACACGCGCTAGCCTTTGATCTTGCTGATAGAGAGGAAACTCAAATTTCGCGTAAGTAGATAGTGAAGAAAAAGCGGTATTGAATGATTCGTCCATCTGCAATGGAGAACGCAGATCGGTAAGAAACTGATCCAGTTTACCGACCGTAATTTCATTGCTTAACAACGACAAGGTTTCAATACTTGGTGCAGGAAACTTAACGTGAACCTTGTTGGCAAATAACCAGTTGATGCCTTCTTCCGGTACTTGCTCAAGATAGGAAAGGTACATAAGCAAAGAATCGGTCATGACAAGATCAAAATCGAGCTGATCACCTTGTTCACGGACTTGTTCTATACGACGCAATTGATTGTCAAACTCTTGGGTTACATCTGCTAATGTCACCAGCTCCATTTGGAAAATGAGCTGCGCAACATCATCTTCATTTTCCCAATTTAGACGATAATTTGTGCTTTGATAGAGTTGATCGATGACCTCCGGGTAATGGATCATCTTCTCAACAGAGAGCTTTTCGACCGCGCCCTCTTGCTCTGTTTGTGCAGACGCATCAAGAGAAACTACTGTTGAAAAGCTGCAAAACGGCACCAAAAGTGCCGTTATCATAAGAAATCTAGCAATCACTGAAACGATCCTTCCGTCACATGCCATTAAAAAAGTATGGCAAATATCTCACGTGTTGCAGCTTTAAAATTAAGAATCTGCAGACGAAAACGACAACAATACTCTCAATAAACGATTACTCAATGATCTTTCTAAATAATTCTGGACCAATGGTTGTCCCACTGCACACCACTAGCAAAGGTATTTTTGGACTCCGTAGGCCTTTGTTCAACCACTTTACCCGCCCCAGAACTGACTCGAAACTCGTCACCGTAGATCACCACACCTGAAGCGTCTGGTAAAGCACTTAGTTCGACCAATTTGCCCGTTGATTTGGACCAAATCCCGTAACAACTGCCCGGTGGCGAAGTGGCTAGGATCCATTCATCGGTTGCGGCAATACTCGCTACATAATGATTGAATCGCGCCCACTCTTCAGGCTCTGCTTGTAGATCTTGCATCTCACCACCGCGGGTGTGCATGGCGATCAATGCAGGATACTCATCCGGTTCTCCACGATATTGCTGACCGCAAAGTACCGTCTCCGTACCGTCGTGAGCTAAGTGACGAATGCTCAGCTTATGATCCGGTAGAGAGACTTGATCCAATAACTCACCTTGTTGAGACAAGTAACTCAAACTTGGCTTCATCGTATCAAGGTTGAGCGGTTGACGACCATTGGTATGTACGCCGCCAACGCCAATGGCAAGTGCACCATCAGGCATCATGATCACTTCATGAGGCCCTAGACCAAAACCGGTTAACTCATCGATTTTTTGATATTGCTTTTGCACATCATAAACACCAATGATCCCACGGCTTGTGCCCCTCTCTCCTTCTGTCGCAAATAGCAACGTGCCGTCATGAGAGTAAACACCATGGCCATAGAAATGGCGATTCGGTTTTGCCAGTTGCAGCTTGATCATTTGCTCTGAGCGATAATCAAACACCATAAAGAAGGTCCCAGGTCGTCGACCAAAAACCACGGCATGGCCTTGCTGGTTTGTCGCCACGCCATGACCCCGCTCGGGAATAGGCAGCGAAGAGAGCGGCATGCCATGCTCATCGGCCACCACCGCCGCGTATTTGTCTCGGCCGATAATAGAACAGCCGACCAACGCAGGCTCACGAGAGCTTGTGGAAGCACAACCAAATGGCATAGCAGGAACCGCCGCTCCGAAAAGAGCGGCTTTCAGTAAGGTTCGGCGGGTTTGATCAGTCACCATCAGTTGCATTAAATCCTATAACCACACCAAGCTCGATAGCCACTTCTTCGTGGATCAAGTACTTCAATTGCTCTAGTTTGTTGTATTGCGCTAGCACCATCCGATAGCCTTCTTTTGTTTGCAGTGCGGCAAACAAGCTCTTATCTTCCGGCCATGTATCTAACGCCATCTCGAACTGATGAACAACACGATCAGCTAAATCCGCATGACCTTGTTCTCTTAATAGCGTATCTAGCCCGTTACCGTCAGCAAAATAGAGTGCTTCCATTGCGGTAAGGTTCGCTTTCAAGTTCGAAAGCGACGTCTCTGAACGCCACGATTCTGAGAAATAGGGGCGAGGCTTGCCAATCTTCGCCAATGGGCGACTCAACTTCTTCATGCTGTATTCAAGCTGATTAGAAAGCAGTGAAATGTACTCAGATTCCCATTCCATCATCTCTAACGATTTCCACGGGTTTTCTGCCCAAGAATCCGCGATGATCTGCGCTTTGTTATCGAGGTTTTCTGCAATCGCAACCCCCGTAGCACAGGTATTACTGTTACTAGATAAAGTCGATGACTGATCGTAAAGCAGCCATTCCAATGCGCCTAAACCTTGCACGGTGACACTTTGCGTAGAGATATCTTCTGCACTCCAAGTTTGGGCAGATTTCGTCAATGTAGACATTTTACGGCCAGTGGTATTCTTTTTATCTGGCCAGAACTGAACATTCCAACTTTGCTCTAATGCCGTCGCAGGACCACGCTCTTGCCCTTGCAATGCCATCCATGCAAGCATGGTTTGATGCCACTGCTGTTTTACTTGTGTATCTTCTTTCGTTTCTAAAGCGCAGTAATCTGCAAAGCTCTGCTCTAACTCACCTGTTTGCGCTAAAAATGCCTGTGCAGCGTTAAACTCCACTTCGTAAACATTTTGCGAAATATGGCTGGTACTCTCAGGCTTGGTCGGGGTTGTTCCCGTTATCGATTGGCAACCAACCAAACTTAACGCTGAAGCAATCGCACTCACTAACAGTGTCTTTTTCATGGTTGGGTCCTTATAGAGAGTTCAGAAACGCAATGAGAGCGTCACGTTCTTTTTTGTTCAGAGCTAAAACATTTTGTTTAGCGGTTTCCGCTTCACCGCCGTGCCACAATACCGCTTCCATCAAGTTACGAGCGCGACCATCATGCAAGAAGTAAGTGTGTCCGTTAACTTCTTCGGTATAACCAATACCCCATAGCGGCGCCGTTCGCCATTCACGGCCGTTTGCTAAGTATTCAGGACGGTTATCGGCTAGGCCTTCTCCCATGTCATGCAGAAGCATGTCGGTGTATGGGTGGATTAACTGCTCAGAAAGCGCTGGCAACTCTGGTCGCTTGGCCGTTTTCACACTGGTCTTGTGGCAGCTTTCACAACCAGCAGTAGCAAAGATTTTCCGACCAAGTTTCACGCTAGGATCGTTCACATTACGACGAATTGGCACTGCTAGGTGCTGGCTGTAAAACTCCACAAAATCGAGAATGTTCTCACTCACTTCTGGCTTACCGCCATTTGGCATGTCGTCACAAATGCTTTGATTCGAGGTACAGTTTTCATTCGGGAATAAATGGCTCGTCAAACCGACATCGCCATTGAATGCCGCGGCATTTTGTTGCATTAGCGTCGGCTGTCCGGCTTTCCACCCAAAACGGCCAATCGAGAAGTCGTCCTTCTCAATATCCCAAACCTTGTTTGCTTTGCCTGAAATGCCGTCTTTGTTGGCATCGTGTTCATCAGCCCAAGCCAACAGTGTTTCGTCTGGAATGCTCTCTAACAAGCCAAGGCCGATCATTGGTGGCGCCACACGCGCTGAAAATTCAGTATCCGGATGCATGTCGCCATACCCTAAATCGGTAATGTTTAGGTGCGGCTTTCTCAGCGTCACTGTCGTGCCATCTTTAAATTTCACCGGCACATCGGTATAAGTGATTTCGATTTTGCCCTCTGGCGTTTGGTCTTGCAGCGCGAAATCTTGAAGCTGGCCACCATAAGTTGGCTCAGGTATGCCACCGTCTTTGATTAACGCTGTCTTTTGTTCTGGCGTCATTGCGGGGATACTCAAGCGCACCAGCATAGACACCGCATGTAAGTCATCTTTTTCAGGGGGATGACCACGGCCATCTTTGATGTGACAGTTCTGACAACCATTGGTGTTGAACAATGGGCCTAGGCCATCACGAGCATCTGTCGACGCTGGTGCTTGCACCCAAGGATTACGGAAAAAACTGTTGCCCAAGCTGAAATCAAGACGCTTACTCATTGGTAAGTTAGCAGCGGGAAGAGAATAGGCGTTTGCGCCGTCTTTTTTAACGCTGGTTTTGCCACCAGACTTAACATCATAAGCCATGGCAGAAGAAGAAAGGATCGCGGCTAGCGCTGAAATTAGGTATGGCTTCATATCATTGCTCTACATATACAACAAGGGTGATAACAACGAGCTCAAACGTTAAAAGGGCTCACAAAGAGCCCTTATTTATTATGGTTTTCTTATTAGAACTCGTGGTCAGCAGTATCTGGGCTTAGGCTGTCGATACCGACAATGTTCGCCGCACGCTCAATAGCACCAGTTTGTGCTACCAGTGACATGATAGTGTCGTTAACTAGTGCGTTACCTTGCGCGTTACCCGCCGCAATTAGCTGGTCGAAATGCTGGTTGTTCTTCTCTGCTGAAGTCACTAGCTCACCGACTTGGCTACGTGTTGTATCAAACTGCTTTTGAATCTCTTCCGCTGCTTTCTTGTCTTTTTGAGCTACAAGGTCAGCAATACTTGGGCCAGACAGTTCTTTACCGCTTACGCCTTTGTAAGTACCGGTGTAAACGTTGTAGATGCCTTGCTCATTGTAGTAGTGAGAGTTGTGCGTGTTGTCTGAGAAACAATCGTGCTCATCTTCTGTAGAGTTCGCTTCTAGTGCTACTTTCATACGTTCACCCGCTAGCTCACCTAGAGAAAGAGAACCCATACCAAATAGCATCTTACGCAAACCGTTATCCGCTGAGTCATTTAGTAGCTCTTCACGGTAGTTACCTTTCACGTCTGCAGACCACTGCTTTTCCATCCACTCTAGGTCTTGAACCAGTAGATCGGCTGCCGCTTTCAGGTACTCACCACGACGGTCACAGTGACCATTCGTACACTCAGAACCGACAACGAAGTCTGTATAGGCGCGCTGACCTGCACCTGCGTTTGTGCCGTTAAGATCTTGACCCCAAAGCAAGAATTCAATTGCGTGGTAACCAGAGGCTACGTTTGCCTCAGAGCCGCCCACTTCATTCAAGTCTGCAATGAGCTCTGGCGTAATTTTTGAAACATCGAGCTTAGAAGCACCAATCTGTAAGCTAGTGTTTGCTACGATGTTTGCAGCCGCACCTTCGTTACCTAGTTCGTATTGGTAATCAGCCGCTACGTAGTCGATCAGACCTTCATCAAGTGGCCACGCGTTTAACTGGCCTTCCCAATCGTCAACAATCGCGTTACCAAAACGGAAAACTTCAGACTGTTGGTAAGGTACGCGAGAATCTAGCCAAGCTTGTTTTACTTCTTCAAGCTTCTTCGCTGATGGCGATTTTAGGAATTCGTCAATTTTTACGTCGAGCGTTTGAGCAGTCGTTAAAGAATCGGCAAACACAGCGTGCGCCACGTCTGCATAATGTTCGACAACTTGTTGTTTAGTTACTGTAGCAGCAACCGTAGAACCACTGGCAATGAGAAGTGATGCAGCAATAGATTGGACTAAAACTGTTTTTGCATTCATCTGAAGCATCCTTGTTGAGCATTTTAATTATCGTATTAGTAGTGCTAATTATTCTTATTTGCACTTTTAGTCCCGAGATAATACAAATTTACAATTTATTTGCAACTCCAGATACAAAAAAAACCTCATAAAAATGAGGCTTTTAGAATGTTTTATTGTCAGTTTTGTCTTTAGGGTTAAACCTTTAGGTGATGTTTCCCGTGAGAAACTTTCGCCTTAAGATAGCTTTCGTTACCATCTTTGATGTGGGCAGACGTATTGACAACTTCTGAGATTTCAATCCCGTATTCCGACAGCTCGCGGATTTTCTTAGGGTTATTTGTCACAAGGCGGATCTTATTCACACCCAATGCTTCTAACATTTGCGCCGCTTCCGTGAAATCACGTAGGTCGTCGTCGAAGCCCAAATGATTGTTTGCTTCGTACGTGTTCATGCCTTGGCTTTGTAAACGGTACGCATCAATCTTGTTGTAAAGCCCGATACCACGGCCTTCCTGACGAAGATATAGAATAATGCCGCCAGACTCGCCCATGCGGTTGATGGTCTCTTCTAATTGTTCGCCGCAGTCGCAGCGTGAAGAGTGGAAAACATCGCCAGTCAAACACTCAGAGTGCATACGAACTAAAGGCATTTCCTGTGTCTGGTCCGCTTGTTTGAAGATAATCGCAACATGCTCTTTATCTGTCTTTAGACCATGGAAAGACAGGATTTCGGCATCAATGTTACTTTTTGCCCCGACTTTAAAATCTACTCTGGCTCGTACTTCCGCCATATCTACACTCACTCGATTTATTGCTTGATGCATTTTCGTTATCGCATTCATGGGATTGCTCTCATTTGCTCTTCAACTATGGGGATTGATACCGCATTTTTCAATGTTGAGATCACAACGAGCCCTATTCTTATTGTGACAAGCTGGAAATCCTAGAGGATGAAACCCGCTGGCCGACTCTACAATTGTTATAATATAACATTTAAAACTAACTACAATAAAAAACCCCAGACAAATTTGCCTGGGGTTTCGAATGCGTCGATAAAGCGTTTGATTTTAATGCGTTTGACTGCGCTTCCAAACGGCAAGCTCAATCCAAACGGCTTCGAGTTCTTGAATTTCCTCGTCGGTTAAAACGGCGAGAGTCGAAGTGACTTGTGGCAGCTTCGGTGACTGGAACGCACGAATCTGCGAATAAAAGTCCTTTTTTAATTGCGATATAACTGAATCCACTGCGTACACCTATTCGTTCTTTATTACTTCTCCAGCTCAATTTTTATGGTCTGATATGAAGCCTTCATAAATTCGGGAAAATGATAACATTCTGCTTATTATGTGCACAATTTATTTCTAATAGTGGAATAGTGGTCACATTAATTACGCTTTACCATTCGGATCGAATATAAGAAAAAAAAGATCAAAAATAGCAGTGGAAAGATCCACAGTAGCGCAGTGGAATAATTAAATGGCGGCTGATATAGAACAATCTTCCCATAACGAGCAACGAGATAGTCCTTTATTTCTTGGTTTGAACTGCCCTCATTCGCCATCGTATACACCTTTAAGCGCAGGTCTTTTGCCGCCTGTGCGTTGGATTCAACCAAGTTTTGGTTCTGGCATTGCGGACAGCGTAAAGTCTTGGCTAGCGAGGTTGCGCACTGTTGCACTTCAATAGAATGAAACTCAAACAGATCAACATTCTGTTGTAAATCTCCCGCCTTTGTAAGCGGAGAAAATAACAAAAACACCATTAAACTCAAGAGAAGATAATTAAATCGAAACATTCAAATATCCTGAAAATATATCGTTCCATTTATCTGCTGTTAACTCACCGCGATATTTGATCAACACACGACCATTTTGATCAATCAAGTAGGTTTCAGGCGTTCCAATTACACCAAGTTCAACAGCGAGCTTTCCATTTGGATCACTGATCACTTCAATATATAGATTTCGTTTGGAGCTCAAATATTCACGTGCAGCTTGTTTTTGGTCTCTGTAATTCAGTCCAACGATGGGTACACCGAGTTTTTATATATGCAATAGATTATACTACTATTGTTTGCATATTTCGCACAAAGATGCCCAAACATTCAATAATTTATATCGGTCACTTTTGAGTAACTATTGCGAAATCATCTCATCAGACACCAAAGATTCTGAACTAAAATTGGGAATCTCTAAATTTTGCTGTTGGGACAATTCTATATTTGGTCGCTCAGATAACCCAATCGCGGTCACAGCCGAAAACACAGCGACAGCCGTAACGAGACCTGCGAGTTTAAGCGAATTTCTCGATCTCATGGATAGCTTCTCTCCTTCTCTTTACACCTATCATAAGCGCACCAAACACTGCTAATATTCCGCTTGACCATATCCACCAAATACCAGCACGGTACTGAACCTTGATTGTATAAGCATGGGTTTCCACTTTATCACCCAATGTAGCGTAGTAATCACCATGTCATAATGAACGAATCGCATGTTCCGTCATGTTCATTACCCGCACAGGATAGTGGCGCTTTTCTGGTTTGAAATTGAGGGCGCTCCAATCATCCAAGCGTAAGGTGACTTGCCCTTGCTCAGAGGTGTAGTTAGGACCTAATAGCCACTCGATACCATAATAATCGATGGTGCCCCCCGCCCTATGGAGCGAGCTACCGGGCTCAACGCGTAAATTGTATTAATAGGAGTAGTGACTGTTAAATACAGCCCCACTCACCGCCAGTGCAAAACCGATATGAGCGAGCGTCATCGGCATCAATTGACTCTTTCTTTCACTGAGACATAGCATGACGGAATGTGCCGCGGCAACCCAAGTCGCTAGTGCAATCATCAGCAACACTTCAACATGCAGCACGTCTACTGCGAGCACAAATCCGATGCAAGAGACTG
The DNA here is from genome assembly GCF_030248475.1 of Vibrio sp. D173a. NCBI lineage: Bacteria > Pseudomonadati > Pseudomonadota > Gammaproteobacteria > Vibrionales > Vibrionaceae > Vibrio > Vibrio sp. D173a. Next base: position 19,830 of record NZ_JAHGAH010000006.1, on the reverse strand, counting down.
TAGATACTGCGGTACTAATCAGAGCGTCTTGGTAAGCACATGATCTGGTCCCTTTCATCCACTTCAATGTGGGCATAAAAGCAAGAGCCGCAAGAGCCAATACACTCACCGGAAAGGTGAGACGATTAAAGTACGGCGCCCCAACCGAAATGTTTCCCAACCCAAGCAACTGATAAACCATTGGGTAGAAAGTAACTAGGAAAACAGTGGCTGTTTCAATAACGAGCAAGCCAATAGCGATATATGCGGTATAGGTTCGACTGGCTAAAGACTGAAGTTTGAAATGACGCCTTTGAACAGAACCACCCTTAAAGCAGGTGCAACAGAAGATGAAATGCAGCCAATCCTACAAGATATTCGTCATGCCCAATGGCGTTGGGATTACGCGATTGCCTATCATGGCGTGCACATGCATGCACCTGAGGTGGCACTTGAAGTACTGGGTACTGCAGTTGACCGCGCAGCAGATACTCGAACCAAGCTAGTTCGTTTACTGGCAACCAAGGGTATTACTGAACCAGTACAAATTCCAGATATCTCAACCAAAGCGAAAGCACAAGAAGTACTTGATATAGATATGGATATGGATATGGAAAAAATGAACACAGAGGAGAAACACTTTCTAGAGACTGTCGTTCCGGACAGGGATAAAGCCGCGTCCGAAAGTCAAGCTACATACTGATCAGTATCGATTGCATTGAGGTTACGCAGATAAAACAAAGGACGCAGAAAGCGCCCTTTGTTTTTAATAAAGAGATAGAGAAAAATAAACTAGCGACGAGGCAGCCTCGGTCTAGGCTGAATATTTGGCCGCGTTTTAGGCATTTGCACATTAGGTCTTGCAGCAGGACGTTGAATTTGAGTCTCAGGCAGTGCTTTTCTTTGTTGCAGCTTTTCTTTCACCGCTTTGTCTTGTAAAGCCGCTGGCTCAATACGTTCTGGACGATTCTCCCACTTAGTTTGAATCTCTTGCTTTTGCTCTTCAGGCAGTGATTGCCAATGATCATCAAGTTGGCGCTTCATGTTATCGATATTGGCGGACATATCATCGTCCTTCCAATCTTCGACTTTGTCTTTGATGGACTGCTGTTGGTCTTCATCCAAGCCATTCCACCATTCTTCCAGCTTCTCTTTGTATTCGTCATCGTTGTCGCAACAACCCGGATAGTAATAAATCCAGTAGTCGTCATGATCGTACCACCACGGATCGTAATAACCTGAAGAATAGTAAACCGAAGAGGAAGAACCAGAATGATCGGAAGAGCTACAACCCGCCAATACAGAGACGCACAGCAAAACCAATATGCTTAGTGCCTTATTTTTCATTCGTTGCCCACCTTTCCCTCTACTGCTTATTAAATTGTACGCTTACAACAGCTCTTTTGCTTTGTTGATAGAGTCAATGATTTGTACTCTATCTAAATTTGGATCATTAGAATCTAATAATAGTACCCAAGTATCAATGGCTTCCTGAAAGCGGAATGACAGAAAATGGTCATTTGCGATCAAAGACAAAGCTGCTTCATTGTGCGGTTCTATCTGTAGAGCTTGTTCCAGAAGCAGGCTGACTTCTTGCGTCATAGATTGTTGGTGGATGTAGTATAAAGTGGTCGCCTTCGCAGCAAGTTGCGTGGCACTGACAGGTTCAGTCAGTTGGATCGCGTAATCAAAACAAATCAACGCACCATCCAACTCACCTTCTAGCAGATAGCCCTGCCCTAACTGAAACCATAACTCAGCGTTGTTTGGGTCTTCACTCAGTTGATCTTGGATTTCCTGCATTATGTCTCGAGCAGTCATCATTCGAGACATTTCCGCTTGGATTGGTTGAGGCGGTGTCTGACGCAGCAATAAGAAACTTGCACTGGTCACGACGAGCACCAACAAACAAAAGCCAAACCACTGAGCAGGTTTCACTTTTGATGCACTCAAAGACAAGAGAACAATGAACAACCCCATCAAAGAGATGGCAACAAAGAACCAAACAGACATAACGCATCCTTTCAATAAAGATAACGCCAGTGTACGTATTTCTTGTCTCGATTGCGTTGATACAGATACAAAAAAGCCGAGCGTTATACTCGGCTTTCAAATTTAGCGATTAAGAAGAAGCTTACTCTTCTTCTGAACCTTCAGCTGCGTCGTCTGCTGGCGCTTCAGGAGCTTGACCTTCTGCGTTCGCCTCTGTTGCTTCTGCTTCTTCGCCTTCTGGCAATTCAACTTCTTCAACTTCGTCGATGCGTTGTAGGCCAACTACTGATTCGTCTTCAGCTGTACGGATAAGTGTCACACCTTGGGTGTTACGACCAACTTGGCTCACTTCCGCAACACGTGTACGAACTAAAGTACCAGCGTCGGTGATCATCATCATCTCGTCGCCTTCTTCTACTTGTACCGCGCCAACAACTGGACCGTTACGCTCAGAAACCTTGATAGACACAACGCCCTGAGTTGCACGACCTTTCGTTGGGTATTCCGCTAGTTCAGTACGCTTACCGTAGCCGTTTTGTGTAACCGTTAGGATATCGCCTTCGTTAGACGGAACGATTAGAGAAACAACTTGGTCTTCGTCTGCTAGTTTCATACCGCGAACACCTGCCGCTGTACGACCCATTGCACGTACTTTGTCTTCGCTGAAGCGAACCACTTTACCTGCTTTAGAGAACAGCATGATGTCGCTATCGCCGTTTGTGATATCAACGCCAATTAGTGAGTCATCATCACGTAGGTTCACTGCGATTAGGCCGTTTGAACGTACGTTTGCAAACTGGTTCAGTGGGGTCTTCTTAACCGTACCATCGCCTGTCGCCATGAAGATAAATTTCTCTGGTGAGAACTCATCAACAGGAAGAATTGCAGTGATACGCTCACCTTCCTCTAGGGGAAGGATGTTTACGATTGGCTTACCACGTGCAGTACGAGTTGCATGAGGCAATTGGTAAACTTTCAGACGGTAAGTCTTACCACGAGTAGAGAAACACAGAATGTTATCGTGAGTATTTGCAACAAGTAGACGTTCGATGAAGTCTTCATCTTTCATCTTCGTTGCACTCTTACCTTTACCACCACGACGCTGAGCTTCGTAGTCGCTTAGATTTTGGTACTTAACGTAACCTTCGTGAGACAGAGTTACTACTACGTCTTCACGAGCAATCAGCTCTTCCATGTCGATGTCATGGGTAGCTGCTGTGATTTCGGTACGACGAGCATCGCCGTAACCATCGCGAACTGCTTCAAGCTCTTCGCGGATCACTTCCATTAGACGCTCAGTGCTTGCAAGGATGTGCATTAGCTCTGCGATTTCATCTAGAAGTGCTTTGTATTCATCAAGAATCTTCTCGTGCTCTAGACCGGTTAGACGGTGTAGACGAAGTTCTAGAATAGCTTGCGCTTGAGTCTCAGTTAGGTAGTACAGACCATCACGGATACCGTATTGATCTTCTAGCCATTCAGGACGAGCTGCATCAGTACCAGCACGCTCAAGCATTGATGCTACGTTACCAAGATCCCAACCACGCGATACCAAGCCAACTTTTGCTTCTGCTGGTGTTGGTGCGTTTTTGATTAGCTCGATAACTTCATCGATGTTTGCAAGAGCAAGAGACAGTGCCTCAAGGATATGAGCACGTTCACGCGCTTTGCGTAGTTCAAAGATAGTACGACGAGTGACAACTTCACGACGGTGGTCAACGAAGCACTTCAACATGTCTTTTAGGTTGAATAGCTGTGGCTGGCCGTTGTTTAGCGCAACCATGTTGATACCGAAAGTCGTTTGAAGCTGAGTTTGTGCGTAAAGGTTGTTTAGAACCACTTCACCCACAGCGTCGCGCTTACATTCAATTACGATACGCATACCGTCTTTATCAGACTCGTCACGTAGCGCACTGATGCCTTCTACTTTCTTATCTTTAACTAGCTCAGCGATCTTTTCGATCAAGCGAGCTTTGTTTACCTGGTAAGGGATTTCAGTGACGATGATGGTTTCTTTACCATTCTTCTCCACTTCGATTTCCGCTTTTGAACGCATGTAGATCTTGCCGCGACCCGTTTTGTACGCGTCTACGATGCCTTTACGACCGCTGATTAGCGCTGCCGTTGGGAAATCAGGACCAGGAATGTAATCCATTAGTTCATCAATCGTGATTTCTTCATTATTGATGAATGCAAGACAGCCATCGATCACTTCGCCAAGGTTGTGCGGTGGGATGTTGGTTGCCATACCTACCGCGATACCAGAAGCACCGTTTACCAATAGGTTAGGAATTTTAGTTGGAAGAACCGCTGGGATTTGCTCCGTACCATCGTAGTTAGGTACGTAGTCCACGGTTTCTTTATCTAGGTCAGCCAGAAGTTCGTGGGCAATTTTCGCCATACGTACTTCGGTATAACGCATTGCCGCAGCAGAGTCGCCATCGATCGAGCCAAAGTTACCTTGACCATCGACCAGCATGTAACGAAGTGAGAACGGCTGAGCCATACGTACGATTGTGTCGTACACAGCACTATCACCGTGTGGGTGATATTTACCGATTACGTCGCCGACAACACGGGCTGATTTTTTATATGGTTTGTTCCAATCGTTGCCTAGTACGTTCATCGCGAATAAAACGCGGCGGTGTACTGGTTTTAGGCCATCACGCACATCTGGAAGAGCACGACCCACGATTACTGACATCGCGTAGTCTAGGTATGAACCTCTAAGCTCATCTTCAATGTTTACGGGCGTGATCTCTTTAGCTAAATCGCTCATGGAGCCATTATCCCTCTATTATCTGATCGTAATTACGATACGTGTAAGGTGCAAAAATATAACACACAATTCATCAACGGGGCATCACTTTCCCACTCGTTTTATCAGGTTGTGAGCTTCGTTATGAGTTAAATGAAGAGAATTTGCACATTCATCCCATATCTTTCTGAAAACTGACTACATTTCCACCAACACCGCTCAAAAATCTCCCCTGTAGCGATTGTGAGAAAAGAAGCAGTTTTAACGTATCGTACCATTGGAGTATAATCACGCCTTCCAAAGGACTATTAGCGAAGCGATATTACTATCATGACAAAAGCACAAAACGTCGACCCAAGTGAAATTCAGAAATTCGAAGAGATGGCTTCCCGTTGGTGGGATTTAGAAGGCGAATTCAAACCACTTCACCAAATTAACCCGCTTCGCTTGAACTATGTCCTAGAAAAAGCTGACGGTGTATTTGGCAAAAAAGTGCTCGATGTTGGCTGTGGCGGCGGTATCCTTGCGGAAAGCATGGCAAAAGAAGGCGCCGTCGTTACCGGTCTAGATATGGGTAAAGAACCTCTAGAAGTCGCGCGCCTGCACGCACTAGAGACGGGTACTAAACTGACTTACATCCAAAGCACAATCGAAGACCACGCCGCTGAAAATGCTGGCACCTATGATGTGGTGACTTGTATGGAAATGCTTGAGCACGTGCCAGATCCTCTTTCTGTGATTCGTTCTTGTGCAGCGCTCGTGAAACCAAGCGGCCATGTCTTCTTCTCAACTTTAAACCGCAACATGAAATCTTACCTGTTTGCTATTGTCGGCGCAGAGAAACTGCTGAGAATCGTTCCGGAAGGCACACACGACCATGAGAAGTTCATCAAACCAGCAGAAATGATGAAGATGATTGATCAAACTGACCTAACCGAAATGGGCATCACAGGTTTGCACTACAACCCTCTTAACGACAGCTACAAGCTCGGTCGCAATGTGGATGTAAACTACATCGTTCACACTACTAAATATTGATTTTTTGGATCGCGGCATTGTTCGTGGTTGAGCAAAACTCGACATGAAATTTATGGGAAAGCGGTAGCACATGAGCGCCGCTTTTTTTGTCAATTTCTGTAGAAAAAAAGTGCTCTAGATTCCATTTTGACCAATCTATTTTTAACAAACAAAAACTGTCAAAGATCAAGGAAAATATTTTTACATACGGTTATTTATGAACCGATCTGAAAAACGTAATTTTCCCCATTCAAGTCAGCCCTTTTCTCATCGGTTAGTGTCCACTTACTGATTTTTTTAATTTTGTTAGTTATCCACAAGTCATCCCAAATCTGTACCTTGAAAAATTGGGGTAACAGCACTATCTTGTAACTCGCAAACAAATGAACCCCTATATGTTGTGTTTAAGCTACAATATATAGATAGACTTTGATCACAAAGCCGCCGCAAGTTTTACAAATTTTGCACATAAACAAACAAAAACACGGCTTTTATCAGTTTTCTTAGGGAAATAAAGCAGAATGAACCAACAACTTACCGTCACTAAGCGTGATGGCCGCAAAGAAACTATCGATCTGGAGAAAATCCATCGCGTTATTACTTGGGCTGCCGAGGGTCTTAACAACGTTTCAGTATCACAAGTAGAATTACGTGCTCACATCCAGTTTTATGACGGCATCACCACGTCAGATATCCACGAGACGATGATCAAGTCTGCTGCAGACCTGATTTCAGAAGAGACACCGGACTACCAATACCTAGCTGCTCGCCTAGCGGTATTCCACCTACGTAAAAAAGCATACGGCCAATACGAGCCGCCAACGCTGCATGACCACGTAGCTCGTCTTGTTGATATGGGTAAGTACGATAAGCACATCCTAGAAGACTACACAAAAGCGGAATTAGACGAGCTTGATGCGTACATCGACCACAAGCGCGACCTTGATTTCTCTTACGCAGCCGTAAAACAGCTAGAAGGTAAGTACTTCGTACAAAACCGTGTATCAGGTGAAATCTACGAAAGTGCGCAGTTCCTATACATTCTAGTGTCTGCTTGCCTGTTCGCTAACTACCCGAAAGAAACGCGTCTTGACTACATCAAGCGTTTCTACGATGCGACATCGACATTTAAGATTTCTCTGCCTACACCGATCATGTCTGGTGTACGTACGCCTACTCGTCAGTTCAGCTCATGTGTACTGATCGAATGTGGCGATAGCCTTGATTCTATCAACGCAACAGCAAGTTCTATCGTGCGTTACGTTTCTCAACGTGCAGGTATCGGTATCAACGCAGGTCGTATCCGTGCGCTAGGTTCTGAAATCCGCGGTGGTGAAGCATTCCACACAGGTTGTATCCCATTCTACAAATACTTCCAAACAGCAGTGAAATGTTGTTCTCAAGGTGGTGTTCGTGGCGGTGCAGCAACTGTGTTCTACCCGCTATGGCACGGTGAAGCTCGCTCACTATTGGTGCTTAAGAACAACCGTGGTGTAGAAGAGAACCGTGTTCGTCACATGGACTACGGTGTTCAGTTGAACAAACTGATGTACCAACGCCTAGTGGAAGGTGGCAACATCACGCTATTCTCACCGTCTGACGTACCTGGTCTATACGACGCATTCTTCGAAAACCAAGAAGAATTCGAACGTCTATACGTGAAATACGAAAACGATCCTTCAATCAAGAAAGAGACCGTTAAAGCAATTGAGATGTTCACTCTGCTAATGCAAGAGCGTGCATCAACAGGCCGTATCTACATTCAGAACGTGGACCACTGTAATACTCACAGCCCGTTCGATTCAGAAGTTGCGCCAGTTCGTCAATCAAACCTATGTTTGGAAATCGCTCTGCCAACTAAGCCTCTGAAAAACGTTGAAGATGATTCAGGTGAGATCGCACTATGTACGCTTTCTGCGTTTAACCTTGGTGCTATCAAATCGCTAGATGATTTCGAAGAGCTATCTGAGCTTGTAGTTCGTGCGCTAGACGCTCTGCTTGATTACCAAGATTACCCACTACCAGCAGCTTACAAGTCGACAATGAACCGTCGTACGCTGGGTGTTGGCGTTATCAACTTCGCATACTACCTAGCGAAGAATGGCGTTAAGTACTCTGACGGCAGCGCAAACGGCCTAACTCACCGTACATTTGAAGCGATTCAGTACTACCTATTGAAAGCCTCTGTAGCGCTTGCGAAAGAGCAAGGTAAGTGTCCTTCGTTCCACGAAACGAACTACGCGAAAGGTCTACTGCCAATCGACACTTACAAGAAAGACGTTGATCTAATTTGTGAAGAACAACTGCACTACGATTGGGACAGCCTACGTCAAGAAATCATGGAACACGGTCTACGTAACTCAACACTGACTGCGCTAATGCCATCTGAGACTTCTTCTCAGATCTCTAACGCAACAAACGGTATTGAGCCACCACGTGGTTTCGTGTCTGTTAAAGCGTCGAAAGACGGCATCTTGAAGCAAGTTGTGCCAGATTTTGCTGAGCTGAAAGACAACTACGAACTGCTTTGGAACATCGGTTCTAACGACGGTTACCTACACCTTGTGGGCATCATGCAGAAATTCGTTGACCAAGCGATCTCTGCAAACACAAACTACGACCCTTCTGGTTACGAGAGCGGTAAGGTTCCAATGAAGAAACTTCTTCAAGACCTTCTAACTGCGTACAAGTTTGGTGTGAAGACACTTTACTACCATAACACTCGTGACGGCGCAAAAGACGACCAGAAAGACGCAGTTCAACCACAAGATGACGATTGTGCAGGCGGCGGTTGTAAGATTTAATCTCCCGCACCCTAACAATCCGTAGAAACAAACAATCGAATACCTCCCCTTTTGGGGAGGTCTAAAAGGAATTGAGGCATTATGGCTTACAGTACTTTTAACCAGAACAAAAACGACCAGCTAAAGGAACCAATGTTCCTAGGTCAATCAGTGAACGTTGCTCGTTACGACCAACAAAAATTCGAGATATTCGAAAAACTAATCGAAAAGCAACTGTCTTTCTTCTGGCGCCCAGAAGAAGTTGACGTTTCAAGCGATCGTATCGATTACAACAAGCTACCAGAGCACGAGAAGCACATCTTCATCTCAAACCTGAAGTACCAAACGCTGCTTGACTCAATTCAAGGCCGTAGCCCTAACGTTGCACTGCTTCCACTTGTTTCTCTGCCTGAGCTAGAAACATGGATTGAGACATGGTCTTTCTCTGAAACGATTCACTCTCGTTCGTACACACACATCATCCGTAACATCGTGAATGATCCAAGTGTTGTATTTGACGATATCGTTGAAAACGAACACATACTTAAGCGTGCGAAAGACATTGCACACTACTACGATGACCTAATTCAAGCGACAAACGACTACCACCGTTACGGTGAAGGTGAACATGTTCTGAATGGTGAAACGGTTAAAGTTAGCCTGTACGATCTGAAGAAGAAATTGTACATCTGTCTGATGTCGGTAAACGCGCTTGAAGCAATCCGTTTCTACGTAAGTTTCGCATGTTCATTTGCGTTCGCAGAACGCGAGCTAATGGAAGGTAACGCGAAAATCATCAAGCTGATCGCTCGTGATGAAGCACTTCACTTGAACGGTACGCAGCACATGATCAACCTGCTACGTAACGGTCAAGATGACTTCTCATTCATGCAAATCGCTGAAGAAGCAAAACAAGAGTGTTTTGACCTATTCAAAGAAGCGGCTGAGCAAGAAAAAGAGTGGGCTGAGTACCTATTTAAAGACGGTTCAATGATCGGTCTGAACAAAGACATCCTGAGCCAATACGTTGAGTACATCACTAACATCCGTATGCAAGCAGTAGGTCTGCCAGCAGCTTACCCTGAAGCGACGTCAAACCCTATCCCATGGATCAACGCTTGGTTGTCATCGGATAACGTTCAGGTTGCACCGCAAGAAGCAGAAATCTCTTCATACCTTGTTGGTCAGATTGACAATGAAGTAAGTGCAGACGACTTCGAAGGATTTGAGCTGTAATGCCAAATATCAAAATCAACAAACTCGTTAGCATTGAGTCCAACCCATCCAATACGATTTTGGAGACGATGGAACAAGCAGGCTTATTACCTGAATACAACTGTCGCGACGGTCACTGTGGTGCTTGTCGTTGTAAGTTGGAGGCGGGTGAAGTGGAGTACGTTGGTTTTGCCATGGCTTATACTCAGCCTGATGAGATACTGCCTTGTATTTGTAAGGCGAAATCAGACCTTTCGCTTAGCGGTGTGAACTATGCGATGAAAGAAAAACGCGCCTAGTCCAAACCAGCTAAGCAAATACAATAAAGCCAAGGCAACCGCCTTGGCTTTTTGCTATCTGTCGTCTCGTCCTGAGATGGGTATCTCGCCCTTAAATGTATTTACGCAATAATGTTGCGGTTTAAGGGCGAAAACAGTTAAAGCATGCTTCAAATCGCACTACTCGGGATGTGCATATCTTTCACTTTCTCTAAGAAAGCATATTGAGCCGACATTGGTTTACGTTCTAGGTAACGGCGTAACAAGTCTAACGCGGCCGCACTGATAACTTTCACTTGGTCGTCGCGCTGATATTTTCTCGATAACTTATATAACGCCCCCCACTCGCCTGTTGAGGTAGAAAGGGCTACGGAAAATTCTCCCTCTTCAAGCTTTCCGGTCACTAGCGCTAAATCCGTGCCGCACTTCTCACGCGTAGCACCCGCTAACGCAAAGGTCGCTGCTAATGGGTCTCCCTCGTCGGTAATGGTTTGGCTTTGACGTGCTAATACCCAACCATGACCAAACTGCTTTTCGACGTTCTCATCACTGTTAAGCCAATAGGTTAAGTGGCCTGCACTGCTTTTCTCTGAAACGGACAAGGTCAGTCCTTTATCTGACAGCATTTGGCCTACATGCTCAACCATCGGCACATCTACGCTCACCGCATTCGTTTCAAGGTGCTTGTGAATGATCTGCATGAGCTTCATTCGCTGTTCTACCTGATTGGAAGGACCAAACAGCTTCACCTCGATAAACGGCAAGTAAGAGCGGTAACCGAGCTCATAACCCTGTGGCAATTTCATTTGGTCTAGTTTGTCTGAGATACCAGACTCTGACAGGCCAAAGGTATAAATACGGCTGCAAGATGCGCTCTCAACTTCAGGGAATAGCTTCTTCAAGTCTGGCAGAATTTGCGTTTCTGCCATCAGTTTGAATTCGCTTGGCACACCCGGCGTAAAATAAAACACCGCGTCATTAATCAGCATTTTAAAGCCACATGCCGTGCCTATTGGGTTATCCACGATTTCGGCTGTCTCTGGCAACATCGCTTGCTTGAGGTTACTATCCGGCATTGGGATACCACGACGAGCGTACATCGCCTCCAGATGCTCTAGCCAGTCTTTGAATAGCACCAGCTTACATTCGGCAGCTTTTGCCGCTGCAGCGGCGCTCATGTCGTCTGTAGTTGGGCCCAAACCACCATTAACGATCACGACATCGTTATTGAAGCTGAGCATAAGGAATTCTTCGATAAGGCTCGACTGTTTGTCACCAACGGTCGAACGCTTGGTTAAGCCAAATCCATGCTGATAAAACAAACTCGACAGCCAAGCTGCATTTGTATCAACAATTTCACCGTGAAGGACTTCTTCTCCGGTACTAAGCATAGCAATTTTCACAACTGACTCCTGAAAATAGGCAAAATCCACATTTTTTCGACATTATGCCTATATCGTTTTCATTTTATTTGACTAATCTCTTAGTGAATTTGTTGAGATTAAATTTAGGTCAAGTATTTAAATGGCTGTTCTTTTAAGGGATAATTGTGAGCCCGATCATCAAACCAATAACTCGGAGACCTCTGTGTCAAAATCATCCATGTTCAAGAAAACGCTAAGTGGTCTTGTTCTGACTGCGTCTGCTGCGGCAAATGCGAGCCAGTACGATATGAGTAACCATATCGAGTTTTCTTACACGCCTGATTGCCTGTCAGGTTACTGCGAAACAACCACTCTGTATAGCTTTGAGCCACAAAATCCTCGCTATGCGATGGGGTTAGATAGCGATGATTCTTTAAATCTCGACGCAGGTCTTCAACCAAAGCATCTTATCGTTCCAAAAGACAAGGATTGGGACTACCTTATGGGTCAAACTTACACCATCCTTGGTTTGAGTGTGGCGACTGTGGGTTTGATGACGTTGCTGCCTGAGAGCATCACTAAGTGGGACGACGAAGATCGTGACATGAGCAAACTCGGTAGTAAGTGGAAAGACAACGTTTCTAGCGGTCCAGTTTGGGATCGTGACGAACACTTCCTAAACTACGTCATGCACCCTTACTTCGGTGGTGTTTACTACACAGCAGCACGCCACGCGGGCTACAACGAATTTGAATCCTTCCTGTACTCTGCGACGATGTCGACGTTCTTCTGGGAATACGGCGTAGAAGCATTTGCGGAAATCCCATCATGGCAAGACTTGTTTATTACTCCATTTTTTGGTGCTGTGGTCGGTGAAATGATGTTAACTGCTGAGCAAGACATTATTGCTGGCGGCGGTGAAGTAATGGGTTCAGAGACGATGGGTGACGTATCTTTGTTCTTCCTTAACCCAGTTGGCCATATCCATTACTGGGTATCCGATGCTTGGGGTGGTAGCGCAGAATTCCAATTCAGCTCATCGCCTTGGTTCGGTAACCAAGACGCCGCGAAATTCGCGATGGACTCTGGCGCAAGCTACGACAATGTCTTCTACGGTTTTGAAATGAAGGTAACCTTCTAAAACCAAACAGTTAAAGAGCAGCTCACGAGCTGCTTTTTTTGTGCCCCAAGCAAAGTTTTCATTATTTGCGTCACGAATTAGCGTCAAAAATTGACCTCTGTCAAACATAACCCTCTCCCAGCACCTACACTGAAATTAAGGAAAAACTCCAATAACTTAAGTTCTTGAACCTTAAGCCCAAATAACTATAGCGATACGTCTAACCGTGCCGCGTCCAAACCTTATTCCGGGAGGGGACATTATGAACACTGTGTTTATCGTTAATTTCGTCGGTCAGGCATCACCAGCGACCATCAAACAACTTGCTGCTGTTACACATGAAAACGAGGGAAAATGGCTCATCAGTAAAGTGAACTTTATTGAAGACCAAGTCGCTGGCGTAATCAAAGTGGAGCTTCCTGAAGAAAACGCCGACACAGTAAAAGACGCGTTTTCCGCTTGCCAGACTCTTATCGTCAAGTTCGTCGATTCTGAGCCGCACTCTCATCGAGAAGATACGGTTTTCCAATTACGTCTCGACTCCAATGACCGCGCCGGTATTGTCAACGAGATTACTCACGTGCTCGATGGACAAGGCATTTCAATCTTAGATATGGACTGCCAACGTGTGTTCATTGCCGGCGGTGGTGGGGTCAGCTCTAGCCTATTCAGTGCGAAGATGGCCATCAAGCTACCTAGCGAATTGGAAATCGATGATGTGGCAAACGAGCTGGAATCACTCAGTGAAGATACCCGTGTGATTGTGGAAGGCTAACCTCCGCCCCCAATGCGTAGTCCATTAGCAATACTGCAATAAAAAAAGAGCAGCGTTGTGCTGCTCTTTTTACGTTCAACCACTTTTTACGTCAAGAAAAGATGACTACTTCACTGACCATTGAGATAAAGAGCGTTTGAAATCTGAGTAATCAAACTCGTTCAGTTTTTGAATCTCACCACATGAACGCTCACAGTATACCGATGGCATGCGCAGACCGTTAAACCAGTTTAGCTTCACCATGGTGTAACCCGCACTGTCCAGAATGTGTAGACGCTGGCCAATCTCTAATGGCTGTTCGAAGTTCGCCACACAGAACTGATCACCCGCTAGGCAAGAGCAAGAACCAATCACGTACTCGTGCTCGCCATTTTCTGATGCTTCTAGAATAGACGCAGGCTCATTGTAGATAAGGGTATCCAAACGGTGCGCTTCCGTTGCTGAGTCAACAATCGCCGTCTTCTTCACGTTCTCAACAATATCTACCACGGTCACGACAAGGTCGGTCGTTTTTGTGATGATTGCCTCTCCCGGCTCTAAGTACATTTGTACGCCGTGTTTTTCAGAGAAGGCTTTCAGCGCTAGGCCTAATTTCTCGATGTCATAGCCTGGCCATGTGAAGAATACACCACCGCCCATGCTGACCCAATCGAGTTTATTTAGGTATTCGCCAAACTGTTCGGAGATCGAATCCAGCAAACCAATAAATGCGTCCACGTCTTTGTTCTCACAGTTCATGTGGAACATCACACCATTAATGCCATCGAAAATTTCTGGCTTGATGTGGTCAGCTTGTACGCCAAGACGAGAGAACTGACGAGCAGGATTCGCTAAGTCTTGACCTGCGTAGCTTACGCCAGGGTTAAGGCGAAGACCAATAGATGCTTTGCCCTCAACGATATGAAGGTAAGCAGCTAGCTGTGACTGCGAGTTGAAAATCATCTTGTCACAGATATCCGCTACTTCACGCACATCGTCTTCGCTGTAGCCAACGCTGTATGCGTGAGTCTCACCACCGAAAGTTTCGTAGCCAAGCTTCACTTCAAACGGGCCAGAGCTAGTCGTGCCATCTAAGTAAGGCTTGATGATGTCGAATACGCCCCATGTTGAGAAGCACTTCAGTGCCAATACCAGCTTCACACCAGAAATGTCTTTTAGCTGCTTTGCTTTTTCTAGGTTCTCAACCAACTTGTCTTCATTGATCATGAAGTACGGGGTTTTAAGTTGTTCTTTGCTCATAACTCACCATTTATCAACGATTAACCCCCTCTAACTCCCCCTTAAAAAGGAGGATTAAACCAAGCCACCTCTACTCTTGCCAAAAAGTGGAAAGATTGAAGCCACGATCAGTCTGTTTTTGCTCCTCCCTTTAAAAAGGAAAGTGGAAACTGTACTCGGTTTGCCTCAACTTCCCCCTCTTTTAAAAGTGGAAGATTTGAAACTAAGCTCGGCCTGCCTTTGCTCCTCCCCTTTTTAAGGGGAGGCTGGGAGGGGTTAACCTCAAATACGACAAAAGCAGCCACGGCTTTACGCCATGACTGCTCAAATTATCTAAACAAGTTTAATGATAAAACTTATTTGTTCAGTTCGTGAATCAGCGGTAAGCCTTGACCTGCTTCCAACTCCTGAACATGCCAATCTAGACCGATCGTTAGCATTGTTTCTAGGAACGGATCTGGGTCTAGCTGTTCCATGTTGAACACGCCTTTATCAGCCCACTTGCCACGGAAGAATTGCAGTGCTGCAGTAATTGCAGGAACACCTGTCGTGTAAGAGATCGCTTGGTGTTCAACATCTTCGTACGCGACTTCGTGGTCTGCGTTGTTGTAGATAAATACGCTGCGCTCTTTACCGTCTTTCTTACCTTGAACCCAAGTACCGATACACGTTAGGCCAGTATAACCAGGTGCTAGAGACGTTGGATCAGGTAACATCGCTTTTAGTACGTGTAGAGGTTGAACGACTGTACCGTCGTGTAGCGTTAGTGGTTCTGGACTTAGTAGGCCAATATCACGCATTACGTTGAAGTAGTTTAGGTAACGGTCACCGAAACCCATCCAGAACTCAATGCGTTTTGCTGGGATGAATTCTTTCATCGAACGAACTTCATCGTGCGCCATTGAGTAAACTTTGTGTGAACCACAGTTCGGGAAATCGAACTCTAGCATACGAGAGTGACAAGGTACTTGCTTCCACTCGCCGTTTTCCCAGTAGAACGAATCGCCTTGGATCTCAAGCATGTTTGTTTCTGGGTCAAAGTTGGTCGCAAACTTCTTACCGTGGTCGCCTGCGTTCACGTCCATTACGTCGATCGTATCGATTTCATCAAACAGGTGCTTCACTGCGTAAGCCGCGAATACTGATACCACGCCTGGGTCGAAACCAGCGCCAAGAATACCCGTGATGCCCGCTTCTTCGAACTTCTCACGGTAACCCCATTGCCAGTCGTAAGCTTCAGGCACTTGCTGACCTTCTGAACATAGGTCAACGGCCACTGATGTATCTAGGTATGAAACTTTTGCTCGGTAACACGCTTCCATGATTGGCATGTTAACCCACGGAGGACCCGCGTTGATTACAAGATCCGGTTTTACTTCTTCAATAAGAGCAACCAGAGAATCTACGTCGTCAGCGTTCACTGCACGCGCTTCTAGTTTCTTAGCTGAATCTTTCAGGTTATTTTTCTTCTGAATCGATTCGATGATCTTCTCACACTTACCAATAGTACGTGATGCGATTGTGATATCACCCAGAACGTCGTTGTTTTGTGCTGCTTTATGTGCAACAACCCAGCCAACGCCGCCTGCACCAATCTGTAGAACTGCCATAGTTTTCCGTTACCTTTATTAAACTAGCTCAACGGCTAGCGTGTTGATTTTCAAGAGCAAAGATTCAAAGTCCGCTGTCGTCAGACAAGGATTCAAAATCGTAAATTTAAGAGCGGTCTTACCATCAACGATGGTTTCACCGAGAACTGCGATACCGCGAGTCAACGCTTCAAGACGCAACGCTTTGTTTAGTTCATCTAAATCTGCAGACGCGTTGTTTGTGCGTACATTGGTTGCGCGGAATAGAACCGTAGAAAGTGCCGGCTCAGCCAGAAGCTCGAACTCTTCATGAGCGCGAACCATGTCGGCAACTTGCTGCGTTTGTACTAAAAGGTGATCGTACATGTCACCAAGCGCCTTAGGACCAACGTTTTGCATCGTCATAAAGACTTTCAATGCATCAAAACGCTTCGTCGTTGCGATAGATTTGTCTACCAAGTTAGGTAGCTCATCGTGTTCGCGGTTCAGGTAGTCAGCATGATGAAGTAGGAACTTAAAGTTCGACTTATCGTTCACCAACAATGCGCCACAGCTGATTGTTTGGTAGAACAGTTTGTGGAAGTCGACGCTGATCGAGTGCGCACGCTCTACACCTTTCAGGCGCGATTTGTGGCTGCTCAGAATCAGTGCACCGCCATAAGCGCCATCCACGTGCATCCACATTTCGTGTTTCGCTGCCATATCAGCAATGAAATCAAGATCGTCAATTGCACCGTGATCAGTCGTACCCGCAGTGCCAACAATAGCAAATGGAATCAAACCTTCTGCTTTTGCCTGTGTTAGAACTTGCTCTAACTGAGTAACATCCATCGTTCCGTCAGCGTTCGCATCGACAGTCATCACGGCTTTCTCACCCAGTCCCATCCAAGATGCTGACTTTTGAACCGTGAAGTGCGATTTCTTCGAACATACGATACGAAGTTTGTCCGCGTATTCTGGAAGACCCAGCTTCTGAATTGAGTGGTTACTTAGCTTGTCTGCAACCCAGTCACGCGCGAGCATTAAGCCCATCTGGTTGCTCTGCGTGCCACCGCTGGTGAAGATGCCGTCAGCCTTCTCACCAAGCTCATACTTGTCGCACAGCCAGTTAATCACCTTTTGCTCTACGTAAGTCGCAGAAGACGCTTGATCCCATGAATCCATTGATTGGTTCAACGCTGCAATCATGGCTTCTGCCGCTACCGCAGGCATCAAAGGAGGCGTGTGCAGGTGAGCAATACAATCTGGGTGCTGAGTGAAAATCGCATTCTTCGCGACAAGCTCAGCCGCCTCATCAATTACAGATTTGAGCGGTGCGTTTTTGTTGTCCAAGTCGATCGCGTTGATTGCCGTTTCCAGCAACTTAGGGTTCATACCAGAGTATGGCGCATTGACCTGTTCGAATACCGACTTCATCGCCGCAGTCGTATGGTTCATTACCGATGCAAATTCAGCGCTGCCAAGTTCACATGTATGAATAAAGTGCTTTTTCCACTCTTCTTGTGGGTCTGCTTCAACATGGTTACCGCCTGCAGCGATAATTGCGTCTTCCAGAACTCGAAGTGCAAAGTCAATTTGCTCGAAAGAAATGATAAGTGGCGGAAGGAAGCGAATAACAGAGCCATCACGGCCACCCTTTTCTACCATCAAGCCACGTTCAAGAGCCGCGCGTTGAATATCAAGAGTAAGCTGGCCATCTGACAAAGGCTCACCGAACTTATTGAGTTCGCCGTTTGGATTCTTAATTTCTACACCCAGCATTAAACCTTTACCGCGAACATCCGCGATACAGTTAACGCGTTTTTGAATGCTCTCAAGACCAAAGCGTAGGTACTGGCCTGCAACATTTGCATGCTCAACAAGATTGTCGCGTTGGATGATTTCTAGTGCTTTCGCACCTGACACCATTGCTAACTGGTTGCCACGGAACGTACCAGTGTGCTCACCTGGCTTCCATGTATCGTGTTGCTTGTTGATCACCAACAGTGACATTGGCAAGCCACCACCGATCGCTTTAGACAAACACAAAATATCAGGAACAATGCCCGCTTCTTCGAATGCGAAGTTGTAGCCCGACTTACCGACACCACATTGAATTTCATCAAAAATCAGTAGGATACCGTGATCGTCACAGATGCGGCGCAGCTCACGTAGCCAAAATGCAGGAGCAGGAATCACACCGCCCTCACCTTGTACTGGCTCTACAATGATTGCAGCTGGCTTCATGATGCCTGCTTCGTCGTCGTTCAGTAGACGCTCGATGTAACGAATGCTTGCTTTCGCACCTTCATCTCCACCTAGACCAAACGGGCAACGCAAGCTGTAAGGGAATGGCATAAAGTGCACGTCTGACATCAAACCAGTACGACGAGCTTTGGTGCCCAAGTTCCCCATCATACCCATAGTGCCGTTCGTCATACCGTGGTAGGCACCGCGGAAAGCAAACATGGTGTTACGACCCGTGGTTTGTTTGGCCAGCTTGATTGCTGCCTCAACCGCGTCTGCACCAGAAGGGCCACAGAACTGAATCACGCAGTTGTCACTCAGCTCTTGAGGAAGAAAGCCTTTAACAGACTTAATAAAATGCGTTTTCGCAGATGTCGCGATATCCAGAGTTTGGTACGGCAGACCAGAGTCCAATTGTTCTTTTAGCGCTTGGTTAATTTCTGGATGGTTGTAACCTAGAGCCAAAGTGCCCGCGCCAGCAAGACAATCTAAGAAGATCTGGCCTCGCGTATCTTCGACCAAACAGCCATAAGCTTGTTTAATCGCGATAGGTAAACGACGTGGGTAAGAACGAACCTCAGATTCATGTTCAGCCTGTTCAAGAAGCACTTGATCAGGAGTTAGGTCATACGTTCCTTCAACAATAGGAACCTGAGAGGAAAAGTAATTTGCGATAGTGTTATCGACTTCAAAGGCAGTGCTCATACTACATAATCCCTTGAATTATAATGATTCTCTTTCCTGTATTTATTCTTGTTAGTATTAAATAACAGGAAATACAGATATACCTCCGCATTCATCGTTACTTAAACGACAAATACAGATAACCCGTCACGACGAACGCGACTTTTATTGTGCTTGGAGAGTAATCAAGGTTCCGTAATGCATCCGTTTTGTAAAACGGGACATTTCGGCAGTATGAAGCTGATTAGTGTGTGTTTGTTTAAAGGTTTCAATGTTGGGTTTCCCATTAACATGCTGCTTCTTACAGCACTAGTATCCCGTCTATCGACAAATGGCTTTGCCGATACCTACCCTACGTAATGTCACAATCAGCTTGAATGGTCATTACGCGTATCCCCCAGAGAATCAAAGTCGTAATAATACGCTCCGAGATTGCGCGCGAATTTATCACAAAATAAAATCTTCTGGCAATATGTTTTCACAGGTTGCATATTGATTTAGATCACAATCGGAAGCAAACGTTTACACGGTTCATTTTCATTAATATTGACATGTATCGCAGAAAATCGTCTTAAATTCATCAACGGTTGAAAAGAGAAGATATAAGGACAGCCCGCTTGGGCGGCTCTGAGAAGACATTTTCTTACTACGCCATCAGAGCGTCAAAGCAAGATTAGAGAGGGATTCTAATACGATTGGATGTATGAAGTCGCTAGGTAGAACTGAAGGAAGACTCAAACAGCAGAAACGAAAAAGCCCAGCATAAATGCTGGGCTTTCGAATCTGGAGCTACACACGAGGTTCGAACTCGTGACCTCAACCTTGGCAAGGT
>NZ_JAHGAH010000599.1:0-911 GCF_030248475.1 Vibrio sp. D173a | reverse complement strand
AATTGATCAACATGGTGCAAATATCTCAATATTTCTGTGGTTACATTCGTTTAACATCATTTTCTGATTCGTTTGTTGTTTTAAGTTGTTGTAGTTAATGATTATTTTTATTGGTGCAGAGTGAGGTAAATAGTGGTGCGTAAATTGCTTTAATAAAAAAGAGAAATTTTCACCGAAGAAAGAGATGGATAAGCGACTTTCTGGTTCGCAAGGTGAAAGCAATAAAAAGAACACTGCACGAGGGAAGAGTGATGAGTTCAAACAAGGATTGGATCAAATCAACGTGTGCTTACTGTGGCGTAGGTTGTGGCATTGAAGTGAGGCCAACTGCTTCAGGGAAATTGGAAGTGCGTGGCGACAAAGACCACCCATCTAATTATGGCAAGCTGTGTACTAAGGGCGCGGCACTGGGCGATGCCGTAACCCCGATTGGGCGACTCACCCAGCCAATGAAAAGAGTCGAGAGCGTACAACAGCTACTTCCGTGGGGCGAGGCATCACAGCTGGTGGCCGATAAGTTCGCCCAAGCAATTAAAGAGCATGGGCCAGACTCGGTTGCCTTCTATGTATCGGGTCAATTGCTGACGGAAGACTACTATGTTGCCAATAAACTGATGAAAGGCTTTATTGGTAGCGCCAACATAGACAGTAATTCTCGCCTTTGTATGGCATCGAGCGTTGTCGGCCATAAGCGCGCATTCGGTACCGATACGGTTCCTGTCTGTTACGAAGATCTTGAACACGCGGAGGTGGTGGTGATCACAGGCTCAAACCTCGCTTGGTGTCACCCAGTTCTGTTTCAACGCTTACGAGCGGCTAAACAAGCTAACCCAGCAATGAAAGTGATCGTGATTGACCCGCGCTATACCGACACCTGCGAAATTGCCGACATCCACTTGGCGTTAGAATCG
>NZ_JAHGAH010000598.1:0-914 GCF_030248475.1 Vibrio sp. D173a | reverse complement strand
CGGATAATGAAATCGCTCGTTATACCCTTACATCGAGTGAAGAGTCTGAAGCGATGTCTGATATCGAGCTTGTTTTAGCCTTAGATGTTAGTAACAGCCAATACGTAGAAGTTCGTGCGCCCCTTGCGATTGATTTAGAGATAATAGTCAATCAAGAGAGCGGAGAAGTGACAACAAATACTTCCAAGGCCGTAGTAACTAGCCATAATCATCCAAATTATACACTGTTAGAAGGACTTGAGTTTGCGCAGCCTGATATTGCAATTGCCCACAATAGTATTCTGAATCAGGATTACTTGCGTAATAAAAGGGAAAAGCAGGAGTTCGCAGTAGCTAAAGATTAATAGCAAATAAAAAAGCCTGAACAAAAAATCTATCAGAATATATTGTTCAGGCTTTTTTCTAATGATTCATAATAAATCGAATAAAATCGGGGAAGCGTTTCGCCCAAGCGATTTCATTATGTTCATGCCCCTCACCCTCGATATAAACAAGAGAGATATTGTCTTTACTTAATAAAAGATCGTTCATAGAGCGAGAACCATCTAAATACACCTTAGCAAAGTCGACACTGGTATCTTCTCGTTTTTCATTGGTTCCCATATCCATATAGATTTTAACGGGAAGCTCAAAATCCAACCCGGAAGCATAGTTGAAGTATTCACTATGGTTAAACCAAAACGCAGGAGAGAACACCCCAAGCGCACCGAATGCATGCTGATGCTTTCCACCGCCATACAAGCTAATAAGACCTCCCATCGAGCTGCCCGCCAAATATGTGGTGTTGCGTTCTGGTCGAGTTCGGTAATGTTGGTCGATGTAGGGCTTTAAGGTTTCCACACTAAAGTCGACGTAATCATCACCCTCTCCGCCAAACTCACAAAGCTCTGCTGGAATACCAAACTCACGAACTT
>NZ_JAHGAH010000597.1:0-644 GCF_030248475.1 Vibrio sp. D173a | reverse complement strand
CGACATGATTGGTCCTATCTGGTACCAATTATAAATTTCACGACAATGAACCATAATAAAAAGCCAGCGTCATACACTGGCTCTTTATTATGCCTGCGTTCCTCAACATGTTTGTATGTTGAAGACGATTCTGGTCGCTACTTTCGACAACGTACTAAATATAGATAGAGAGTTTTAAAGAGAAGTAGTGCTACTGACGCACATAGTAAAGCAACTGACCAACCATAAGCACCAATTGTACATGCACCATTGCTCAGCCGGCAGATAAGTAAATATGGCTCATAATAAAACAACCAGACTGCAAATATTGAGAGTAAAACTGCACTTCCGCCAAGAACAATAAGGGCTAGCAATAAACTCCCTCGATAAGCAGCCCTCTCGCCTCCCCAACTATCTTCTTGAAGATTGATACAGAGGAGAGCACAACCGAATGCACTAGCGAAGACTACTATAGTAATCACAATACTAAGCACACTACTAATCATGTCGATACAGAAGTGGCCCCCAATTTTCGGACATGACTTTAAGTGATTGATCTGTTTGTATAGTACCTAAAAATACTGGAACAGATTATGACTAGAAAACGTAGAAACCACTCACCCGAATTTAAAGCTAGGGTGGCGCTTGATGCTGCTAGAGGTGAT
>NZ_JAHGAH010000596.1:0-681 GCF_030248475.1 Vibrio sp. D173a | reverse complement strand
TAGTGAACCCAACAACCGGTGTTGTTGAGTACATGCCAAATACCGATATTGATAATCTAGCGCTAAGCGACATCATTCGCGACACCTTCCACGTTGCTTGTTTCGTTGGTAACGACGTTCGTGGTATGGCACTCGCTGAACACTACTTCGGTGCAAGCCAAGATAGCCAAGATTCTATTTTGGTGAGTGTTCACCGTGGTACAGGTGCAGGTATCATTGTGAATGGCCAAGTATTCTTAGGCCATAACCGCAATGTTGGTGAGATTGGTCATATTCAAGTCGATCCACTTGGTGAGCAATGTCAGTGTGGCAACTTCGGCTGCCTAGAAACTGTGGCTGCGAACCCAGCTATCGTTGAACGCGTTCAAAAACTGATTAAGCAGGGCTACGAGTCTTCTTTAACTGAACTTGAACGAATTACGATTCAAGATGTGTGTGACCATGCGATTAATGGTGATGAGCTGGCAAAACAGAGTTTAGTTCGCGTCGGTAACCAATTGGGCAAAGCCATCGCAATGACAATTAACTTGTTTAACCCACAAAAAGTGATCATTGCTGGTGAAATTACCAAGGCTCAAGACATTGTTTTCCCCGCAATCAAGCGCAATGTAGAGAATCAATCTCTAACGACTTTCCATAGCGGCTTGCCTATTGTAGCATCTGAAATCGATAAACATCCGA